>NZ_JBEPSF010000008.1:0-212824 GCF_040548725.1 Stenotrophomonas sp. 2619
TAAATAAAAAATACCCCCCCGCCGGCTGTGGGGGGGGGGGGGGGGGGGGTCGGCGCCCGCCCCCCGCCCCCCCCCCCCCCCCCCTCCCGCCCCCCCCCCCCCCCCCCCCCCCCCCCCCCCCGCCCGCCCTCCCCACCAATCCGACGCACCGGCTCCGGCTCTTGCCTTGGCTCCGGCTCTTGCCTTGGCTCCGGCTCTTGCCTCGGCTCTGGCTTCAGCTTCGAAACAAAAACCCCCTACCCTTGCACCCACCAAACCCAAACCCAGCACAACCACCATACGCCGTAGTATGCTTCGACCCACGCGGCACCTGCTCGAGGATTGCGCCCATGTACCACCGCTTCCGTACCGCCCTGCTTGTCGCCCTGGTGGCTGGCAGCACCCTCGCCCTCGCCGCCTGCAACAGCGGCGTGGTCAAGCGCGTCTCGCCGCCCGGTGCCAGCGTCCAGCAGCTCACCGTGCGCGCCGACGGCGGTTGGGATGTTGCCCTGCGCCTCCAGAATTTCAGCTCCATGCCCATGGTCTTCGACGACCTCAGCCTGGCGCTCAAGGTCGGCGATGAAGAGGCCGGCACCCTCACCGCCAAACCGGCCGTGTCCATCGGGGGCGTCTCCGCCGACGTCATCACCCTCCAGCTCCAGCCTGCCTCCGGCGCCCGCCTGGTCGTCGCCGACGCCCTCGCCGGCAACCGCACCCTCGCCTACTCGCTCAAGGGCACGGTCAGCGCCACCCCGCAGGAAAAGAAACAGCGCAGCTTCGATGTCGACAGCCGCAGCACCCTCAACCAGGCCCCCGGCCTGCCCGGCGTGCTGCGCTGACCCGCGCACCGCCCGCCCCCCTTTGCACCTGATCGAGACCTGACGATGAGCAGCTACACCGCACCGCTTTCCGATATCCGTTTCGCCCTGCATGACGTGCTCAAGGTCGAACCCCTGTTCGCCCGCCTCGGCTTCACCGACGCCACCACCGACGTGGTCGATGCCGTCCTCGAGGAAGCCGGCCGCTTCAGCACCACCGTGCTGGCGCCGCTCAACAGCGTGGGTGACGAAATCGGCTGCGTGCTCGACCAGGCCAGCGGCGAAGTCACCACCCCGCCCGGCTTCAAGCAGGCCTATGCGCAGTTCGTCGACGGCGGCTGGACCGGCCTCACCGCCGCGCCGGAACTGGGCGGCCAGGGCCTGCCGCATACCCTCGGCGTGCCGCTCAATGAAATGATCAACGCCGCCAACCTGGCCTGGGGCAACTTCCCCCTGCTCTCGCACGGCGCCATCGAAGCACTCAAGCAGCACGGTGAAGCGTGGCAGCAGGAGGCGTTCCTGAAGCCGCTGATCGAAGGCCGCTGGACCGGCACCATGTGCCTGACCGAACCGCATTGCGGCACCGACCTGGGCCTGCTCAAGACCAAGGCCGAACCCAATGCCGATGGCAGCTACGCCATCACCGGCACCAAGATCTTCATTACCGCCGGCGAGCACGACCTTACCGACAACATCGTGCACCTGGTGCTGGCCAAGCTGCCCGACGCCCCGGCCGGTGCCAAGGGCATCTCGCTGTTCGTCACCCCCAAGTTCAAGGTGGACCGTGAGGGCAAGGTCGGCGCGCGCAACGCGCTGCGCTGCGGCTCGATCGAACACAAGATGGGCATCAAGGGCTCGGTCACCTGCGTGATGAACTTCGACGGCGCCGAAGGCTATCTGGTCGGCCAGCCGCACAAGGGCCTGCAGGCCATGTTCACCATGATGAACACCGCGCGCCTGGGCGTTGGCCTGCAGGGCATCGGCTTGTCCGAACGCGCCTACCAGAACGCCCTCAAGTACGCCCGCGAACGCCTGCAGTCGCGCTCGCTGAGCGGCCCGAAGCATCCCGAAAAGCCGGCCGACCCGATCCTGGTGCACCCGGACGTGCGCCGCATGCTGCTGACCATCAAGTCGCTGGTCGAAGGCAGCCGCCTGCTGGCCCTGCATGCGGCCACCCTGGTCGACGTGGCCCACCACGCCGACGATGCCGGCGAGCGCGAGCGCGCCGACACCCTGGTGAGCTTCCTGACCCCGATCTCCAAGGCCTGCCAGACCGAATGGGGCATCGAGAACACCTACAACGCCCTGCAGTGCTTCGGTGGCCACGGCTACATCCGCGAGCACGGCATGGAACAGCTGGCCCGCGATGCGCGCATCACCACGCTGTATGAAGGCACCACCGGGATCCAGGCGCTGGACCTGATCGGGCGCAAGACCGCGTCCAGCCAGGGTGCCGGGCTGAAGCTGATGCTGGCCGAGATCGAGGCGTTCGCGCAGGCCAACGAAGGCAACGCAGCGGTCGCCGAGTTCATCGGTCCGCTGCGCGAGAAGGCCAAGGAGTGGGGCGCGCTGACGATGGCCACCCTGCAGCGCGCGGCCGGCAACCCGGACGAACTGGGCGCGGCCAGCTTCGATTACCTGTTCTATTCCGGTTACGTGGTGCTGGCCTACTGGTGGGCACGCAGCGTTGCCGCCGCCGAGGCCTCGGCGCAGGGCGAGGCGTTCAAGCAGGCCAAGCGCGACACCGCACGCTTCTACTTCGCCCGCGTGCTGCCGCGCACGCTCAGCCACGCCGCTGCGATCCAGAGCGGCGCCGCGCCGCTGATGGCGATGGCGGATGCGCAGTTCGGGGAAGGCTGATCGTTCACCGGGCCACCGACCAACGGTCGGTGGCTACCGGTCGGTTGCGCCCGCCAGGTCGCGCCCTTTGCTCGCACGACCCGCGCCCCGTCTGGAGAAAAGCCCCCTTTTTGTTGAAGGGGGCGCGCCATCGGCGCGGGGTTCAGGTGGAATGCCCCACCGAATCGTTACGAATTGGGTACGGGCGCCCAAGCGCCTATACCCAATTCGTAACGATTCGGGTATAAGCTGTTTTCCCGATGGAGACAGACACTACACGCCTAGGTCTGATCGATACCGGAGCCTCGTCCGCCCCGGTCGACGAAGTATCGCCCGTCGCCACGCTGCATCGGCCTGGCAGCGTCCGGTTGCTGTCGCTGGATGCCCACGGCCGGGTACTGGACTGGATCAACTGGCAGGATGCGGCCTGCCTGTATGCCCGTGATGCCGTCGCCTGGACCCTCGGTGACCCCTGCCTGCACATCCATGGCGGCACCAGTCGCCTGACCGGCATACAGAGCGGCATGGACCTGCACCCCATCATCGCCGCACGTGGCCACGCCCGTTCGCGTGCGCTGGACCCCACCCCGAACCTGTCCAACCAGGCGCTGTTTGCCCGCGACGCGCACCTGTGCCTGTACTGCGGCCAGCAGTTCAACCGACCGCAACTGACCCGCGACCACGTCATGCCGCTCTCCAAGGGCGGCCTGGACGTGTGGGAGAACGTGGTCAGCGCCTGTTTCCACTGCAACTCGCGCAAAAGCGACCGCACCCCGCAGCAGGCCGGCATGCCGCTGCTGGCCGTGCCGTACCGTCCCAGCTGGATCGAACACATGATCCTGTCCAACCGCAACATCCTGGCCGACCAGATGGCGTTCCTGAAGGCGCAGCTGCCCAAACGCTCCAAACTGGCGGCCTGACCTGCGACCAACTGACGCAGGCACCGTCACCGTTTGGTCACCCCGAAGGCGGTTTGCTTGCCCCACCCCGGTTTGGGGGGGAAAATAGGCGCTCAGAAGAAGCGCGATAAACATGATCGATTCCGCCCGCTATCCCCGCCTGTCGCGCATCCAGTCTCCGGATGACCTGCGCAGGTTCGATGAATCCGAACTGCCCGCCATCGCCGACGAACTGCGTGCCTACCTGATCGAATCGGTCGGCAAGAGCGGCGGCCATTTCGGTGCAGGGCTGGGCGTGATCGAACTGACCGTGGCCCTGCACTACCTGTACCAGACCCCGGTCGACCAGCTGGTCTGGGACGTGGGCCATCAGACGTACCCGCACAAGATCCTCACCGGTCGCCGCGACGCGATCCACACCGTCAAGCAGAAGGACGGCGTGGCGCCGTTCCCCAAGCGCGAAGAGAGCGAGTTCGACACCTTCGGTGTGGGACACTCCTCGACCTCGATCTCGGCCGCGCTCGGCATGGCCATCGCGCGCCAGCTCGAAGGCGACGAGCGCAAGGTGGTGGCGGTGATCGGCGACGGCGCGATGACCGCCGGCATGGCCTACGAGGCGCTCAACCACGCCGGTGGCATGGACAGCGAACCGAACCTGCTGGTGATCCTCAACGACAACAACATGTCGATCTCCGAGGCCGTCGGCGGGCTGACCAAGATGCTTGGCCGCGCCACCGGCAGCCGCACGCTCAACGCGCTGCGCGAAGGCGGCAAGAAGATCCTGGGCGACAAGAAGAACAACCCCACCGCGCGCTTCGTCAAGCGCTGGGAAGAGCATTGGAAGGGCATGTTCGTGCCCTCCACGTTCTTCGAAGAGATGGGCTTCCATTACACCGGCCCGATCGATGGCCACGACCTGCCGGCACTGGTCGCCACGCTGAAGACGCTCAAGGGCCTCAAGGGCCTGAAGCTGCTCCACGTGATGACCACCAAGGGCAAGGGCTACGAGCGTGCCGAAGGCGACCAGATCGGCTATCACGCCGTCGGGCCGTTCGATCCGGACAAGGGCCTGGTGTCCAAGGGCGCCGCCAAGAAGCCGACCTACACCGATGTGTTCAGCGACTGGCTGTGCGACGCCGCGGCGGCCGAACCCAAGCTGGTGGGCATCACCCCGGCAATGCGCGAAGGTTCGGGCCTGGTCCGTTTCAGCAAGGAATACCCGGAGCGCTACTTCGACGTGGCCATCGCCGAACAGCATGCGGTGACGCTGGCGGCGGGCATGGCCACGCAGGGCGCCAAGCCGGTGGTGGCGATCTACTCCACCTTCCTGCAGCGCGCGTACGACCAGCTGGTGCACGACGTAGCCGTGCAGGAGCTGGACGTGCTGTTCGCGATCGACCGCGCCGGCGTCGTTGGCCCCGATGGCGCCACCCATGCCGGCAACCTCGACCTGAGCTTCCTGCGCTGCGTCCCGCACATGGTGGTGATGGCGCCGGCCGACGAAGCCGAATGCCGGCAGATGCTGAGCACCGGCCTGGCGTTCCCGGGCCCGGCGGCGGTGCGCTACCCGCGCGGCAGTGGCACCGGCGTGGACGCGGGCACCGATCTGTCCACGCTGGAGATCGGCAAGGCCGACCTGCGCGTACAGGGCAGCCGCGTGGCCCTGCTGGCGTTCGGCAGCACCGTGCCGGCCGCCGAAGCGGTGGGCCGTGAGCTGGGGCTGAGCGTGGTCAACATGCGCTTCATCAAGCCGCTCGACCGCGCCCTGCTGCTGGAGCTGGCGCGTACCCACGACGGCTTCGTCACCATCGAAGACAACGTCGTGGCCGGTGGCGCCGGCTCGGGCGTGGCCGAACTGTTCAATGCCGAGGACGTGCTCAAGTCGATCCTGCACCTGGGCCTGCCCGACAGCTTCCAGCACCACGCCAGCCGCGAAGACCTGCTGGCCGAAGCCGGGATCGATGCCGCCGGTATCCGTGCGGCGGTGCTGAAGCGCTGGCCGCAGCTGACCCGCGATGGGCAACCGCTCAGCGCGGCGGGGTGATGGGGGCAGCCGACCAACGGTCGGCTCTACCGGAATGCAAACGGGCCGCGTCATCTCGACGCGGCCCGTGTTGTTTTCCAGTCATGGGTGTGCCCCACCGGCGTCAGCCGTAGCGCACGGCCTCCACGTAGGCCCCGCTGGCCTCCACCCGCACCGAACTGCGTCGGCCTGTTTCGGCGTGGTGCAGGCGCGCCAGCGCATCGGCGAAATCGAATGCCTTGGCGCTGTCGTGGAAACGGAACGATTCCAGCTTGTCCGGGTGCAGCACGCGCCACAGGCGGTGCTCCAGTTGCAGGCGGATCAACATGCGGTGCTCTCTCCATGAGTCGGCATATCGGGCAGGACGCGCCGCACGACGGTGCGGTGTGACCTGGGATCGGATGAAGCCGGGGCTTCCCGCCCCGGACAGTAACCAATCGGAACTGTGATCTGTATCAGATTTTTCTGATTCACCCGTCCAATCAGCGCTACGACCTCAATTCACCTGGAATTCGCCGCGGCAACCGCCATCCACCCACACGCCGGTGCGGTCCCAGCCCCAGGTGCGCCCTTCCACGCAGGCCGTGCGCGAGGTCTGGCGTACCAACCGCGCCTCGCGGCGCACATTGGCCACACAGCGCTGGCGGCGATGGTCATTGGAGTCGCAGGTCAGGATCTGGCCGCGCCCGCCATTGTTGTGGCCCCAGCCGCCGCCGCCATTCCAGCGGCCGCCGCGGCCCGCTTCGGCGATGAACTCGGCGCGGCAGCCCTGGGTAACCCACACTCCGTCCCGGGCCTGGCCCCAGGTCTGGCCTTCCACGCACGGCGAACCGGAAATCTGCCGGACCAGGCGTGCGCGCCCCTGCAACGGACACTGCTGGGTGCGGCCCTTGATCGATTCGCAGCGCACCGGGCCGCTGTTGTAGCCCTCGTCCCGGTAGCGGTCGTAGTTCTGCGCCTGGGCCGTGGCGCCCAGCGCCAGCATCGCGGGCAGCAGTGCCCACAGCCACGCCTGCTTTCCGTGCTTCATCCCATTGCTCCTCATGCCTGCCTCGAAACTGTGTGTGGTGGTGGCGCACAGGATGTGGCAAACCCAACACGCGGGACATAGGCCGGAAGTCCCCGATTTCATGCCCTATTTAGGTACCCGACGGCCGGCTGACCAGGCCGCGCCAGCGCGGTCACATTGCATCGAACATCTGCAGCACGTGCTCGGCCGAGTCCATGGCCAGCATCGCGTGCGCGCCAGTGGCGGACACCGCGGCACGCGCGAACATCACCTGCTCGTGCGCCGTTACAGCGGCCTGCCAGTCGGCGGCGCACAGCGCGTCGGCGAGGTCGGCGGCATCGCGCAGGGCCAGGTTGGCCCCCTCGCCGGCCGGTGGCATCAGGTGCGCCGCGTCGCCAATCAGGGTGACGGCATCGCAATGCGCCCACCGATAGTCCACGGGCAATGCATGGATCGGCCACGGCCGCACGCTGTCCTGCGCGTCGGCGATCAGCCGGCGCAGGTCCGGGTGCCAGTCCTGGAAATGCGGCAGCAGGCTGGCGCGGGTGTACAGGGGCGCCGCTTCGCCGTCGCCCAGCTGCTGCGGCAGCGAGGCGTACACCCGCACGTGGGAGTGCGCATTGCGCTGGGCAAACAAGGTGCCGCCGTTGCCTTTGGCAATCAATGTGCCGCGCCCAACCAGTGCGGCCAGCGCCGGGTGCGCATTGTCCACGTCCGGCAGCGACAGCTCGTACAGGGTGATGCCGGCGTGCTGCGGACGCACGTCGGTCAACAGCGGGCGTACCTTCGACCACGCACCATCGGCGCCCACCACCAGGTCGGCGCGCTCCACCGCGCCGTTGCCGAACGCCAGCTCGACACCGTCCGCCACCCGCCGCGCCTGCGTCAGCGCATGCCCCCAGCGCACGCAACCCTCGGCCAGCGGCGCCAGCAACAGCGCGCGCAGCTGGCCGCGGTCGATCTCCGGGCGGTCGCCGCCCACGCCATCGTCGGCCAGCAGCAGCCGACCCTGCGCGTCGAACAGGCGCATGCCCTGGTCCTCGTAGCGCGCCAGCTGCTGGAAGGCCGCGAACAACCCGGCGCTGCGCAGCGCGGCTTGCCCGGTTTCGGCGTGCAGGTCGAGCATGCCGCCCTGGGCGCGGGCGTCGGGCGCGGCGTCGGCTTCATACACCTGCACGGCACGGCCTGCCTGCTGCAGCCGGCAGGCCAGCAGCAGCCCGGCGGGGCCGCCACCGACGATGGCAATACGGGGAACACGGGACATGCGGCGCCTCCAACGGCTTTAACATAGGACCCTATGATTAGTATCATAGGCGCCTATGTCAAGGCTTCGCAGGTGAACGCATGACCCGGTCAGTGCCCGATCCCAGCAACGTTCCGTCGTTCCTGATCAAGCAGGTGTCCCGCGAACTCAGCCGGCTGGCCGAAACCCAGCTACGACCGCTGGGGCTGGGCATGGCCAGCCTGCCGGTGCTCGAAGCCGTGCGCCAGGGCAAGGCAACCACCCAGGCCGAACTGGCGCGCCTGCTGCGCGTGGAGCAGCCCTCGATGGCGCAGACCCTGGCACGGTTGGAGCGCGACCAGCTCATCCGGCGGTCGCCGGATCCACAGCACCCGCGCGCCCAGCGCATCGAACTCACCGCGCTGGCGCTGCAGCGCTTGCCGCAGGCACGCGAGATCCTCAACGAAGGCAATACCCGCATGCTGGCCGACTTCAGCGTGGACGAAACCATGCGCCTGACCAGCTTCCTGCAACGGCTCAGCGCCAACCTCGACCGCACCGGCTGAACGCCCGCGGCAGGCGCGGGGTCTCAGCCGTAGCGCACCGCGTCGACAAAGGCATCCATCGCCACCACCCGCACCGCGCAGGCCTGGCCGGTTTCGGCGTGGCGTGCGCGTGCCAGGGTGTCGGCGAAGTCGAAGGCCACCGCACCGTCATCGAAGCTGACCGGGTCCGGGCGGGTCGGGTGGATCACGTGCCAGCGGCGGTCCTGGCATTGCACCTTGATCATCATGCTGATCGCTCCTGCGGGGGCATCCATGCAGAGTGGCAGTACGGTGCGCCGCATGGGGGCGCTGGCCGCGTGGGGACAGGCAAGCGAGCCATCCCTCCCTCGAGCAGCACGATACGTCCCGCGCCCCGGGCCGGGATATCGGATTAGTCTGATTTTGCGCAGTCACCGACCGTGCGCTGCGCACTTCCCTGATGGCAGGGTCGGCCGATGCCACCTGCCAGCAGGGTGCGGCGGCAGGCCGCCAGCCTACGCGGCCCGCGCCCTGGATCAGTCGCCCGTGCCCAGGAACGCGAACGGCGCCGACGGCTGGAACTGCCCCAGCGCATCGCCGGCGAACACGTTGCGCTGGTCGCGGCCGAGGTCCAGTTTGAGCACCTGCGCGCCCACGGCGAAATTGATCTTGTTGAGGTCCACCCAGAACGTGTTGGGGGTCAGGGCCGATTCGAAGAAATACAGCCGGCGCTTGTGGTCGGCCACGGTACGCCACCGCGTCGAGGAAATATTGGGCTGGCCCGGGGTGGTGATGCCGTACGGCACCGACACGTTGCGGATCACGCTGAACACACTGGCCAGCGCAACCACCGGATCTTCGCTCTTGGGAATGGCGTTGATGTAGAACGACGCCCGCGCGAAACGGTCGGCCGAGCGGTTGGTACCGGGCAGCATCACGGTGCCGCCGATCTGCTGCCAATAGGTGTTGAGCGCCAACTGCTGGTCGAACACAGGCGAGTTTGTCATGACCTGGTAGGCGCGATCATGGTGGATCACCTGCTTGCCGCCGATGTATTCCACGATCGCGCTATCGCCGCTGGCGTCGGACAAAGCAAGGTGCAAGGTGGCCTGCCGCGATTCGCCCGGCAGGTTGTCGGTGACCAGCGCGTAGGGCTCGCGCTCCAGCGCGGCCACCGCTTCGGCCACCGTGGCGAAGTTGTCGAGCATGTACTGCGCCCACAGCGAGATCGCCAGGCCGGGTTTATGCCCGCGTTGTGCCGGGTACTCCGATTCCACCAGCCACAGCAGGTTGGCCGACAGTCCCGCTTCGTTGAGCCCGTCGGTGGTAGAGATGTCGAACCCACTGGCTACCACGCTGCCATACCTGGCCTTCCAGTGGATCGAATCCTTCCCGGCCTGGCCGTTGCGCGCGATGCCACGTGGCAACACCCACAGATTGGTGGCGATGTCGCTCTGCCAATCCATCGAACGGGCGGTGATGACGTCCTGGTGTTCGCCAAGATAGACCACCCGGGTGCAGGCGCTGGCCGGGGCAACCGCACCGCCGACTGCCGTCGCAAGCAACACCGCGCACGCAAACGCCTTCATGGCATTTCTCCCCGCAGAATGATGGGCAGCCACACCGGTTGCATGCCGACGCGGAATGGCCCGATCACACCGGACCGCTGGTGATGGAGGGGTGAACCGTCCGGGTACGCGCCCTCAGCCCTGCACGATGCCCGGCCGATCCACCGCCAGTGCCACCACGAACCGCGCCCCGCCGCCGGCGGCGCTTTCCGCGGCGATGCTGCCCCCGTGGCGCAGCATGATTTCGCGCGCCAGATACAGGCCAAGCCCGCTGCCGCTGCCGCTCGGGCGCAGCCGGTGGAACGGCTCGAAGATCGCCTGGCGCTCCTGTTCCGGCACGCCGGAGCCTTCGTCACTTACCGCCAGCACGCCATCGGGCTGCAGGGCCACGGCAATCAGGCCGTGGTCGCCGCCGTGGGCAATCGCGTTCTGCAACAGGCTGGCCACCACCCGGTGCAGCGCATCCGGATCGCCCCGCACCCAGACCGGCGCATCCGGTGCATCCACGGCGAAGGTGTAGCCGGCATCCAGCACCAGCGGCGCCACGTCGCCGGCCACTTCGCGGGTCAGCGCGGCCAGGTCCACGCGCTGCGACTGGCTGCGGTGATGGTCCAGCCGCTGCAGGTCGAGCAGCTGCTCGGCGATGTTGCTCAGCCGGCCGAGGTCGCGCTGCAGGCGCGAACGCGCCGGGCCAGACGGCAGGTCGGCGATGCGCGTGGCCAGGATCGCAATCGGCATGCGCAGTTCGTGGGCCGCGCCCACCAGGAAGCGGTCCTGCGCGTCGTAGCTTTCGCCGATGCGGCGCACCGCCGCGTTGAAGGCATCCACCAGCGGGAAGATCTCGGCCGGCACGGCGTGCGTGTCCAGGCCACCACCACGTTCGTTGATCTGGATCGCCGCGGCTTGCGCGGCCACCCGGTTCACCCCGCGCAGGGAGCGGTGGATCGCCCACGGCGCCACGACCAGGGTGATCACGATCAACGGCACGGTGATCCAGCCCCCCAGGTAGCCGATCACCACCAGCATCTGCCGCCACAGCCCGCGGTGCGGCATGCCGCCGATCATCACGTGCACGCGCCCTTCCGGCGTGTCGTTCACCCAGATGCGCATGGCCAGTTCGGCCGCACGCGTGCGGGTGCGTACGTCGGTCGGCTCCAGGTAGCGCAGCTGGGCCACCAGCGGGCGGTACATCTCCGGCACCGCGCCGTGGGTGACCTGGCGGCCGTCCTCATCGGTGGCGGCGAACCAGAACGTGGACGGGCGATCCTGCGCGGCCTGGTCCAAGGCGCGCCAGTCCACGTGCAGTGCATCGCCCTGGACGCGGATCGACTTGGCGATCGACTCGCTCATCTTCCAGTCGATGTAACCGGCGCCGCTGTCGCCGTACATCAGCACCATGCCGACCAGGCCCATCGCCACCATGGTCACCTGGATCAGGATGATCTTCCAGGCCAGGCTGAACGACAGCGAGCCGGGTTTGAGGAATTTCATGCGACGTCCTTCAACAGGTAACCGATGCCGCGCATCACGTGGATCTCGACCCGCGCATCGGCCTCGGCCAAGGCCTTGCGCAGCTTGGACACGTGCGCGTCCAATGCGTTGGACTGGATCGCATCGTCGAAGCCATACACCGCCTCCAGCAATGCCGCGCGTGCCACGGTACGCCCTTGCCGCACCGCCAGTGCTTCCAGCACCAGCAGCTGCCGGCGCGGCAGCGCCAGCAGCACACCGTCGACGCTGGCCTCGCGCGCGACGAAATCAAACTGCAGCCGCCCCAGCAACAGCACCGGCAAGGCGATCTGCGACGGCCGCCGCGAGATCGCGCGGATGCGGGCCAGCAGTTCTTCCACCGCAAAGGGCTTGGTCAGGTAATCGTCGGCGCCGACGTCCAGGCCGACCACCCGGTCGGCCACCGAATCGCGCGCAGTAAGCATGATCACCGGCAGGTTGGGCACCAAGCTGCGCGCCACCCGCACGAAATTGGCCCCGTCGCCGTCGGGCAGCTGCCGATCCAGCAGCAGGATCTGGTGCACGCCGGCTTTGAGCGCCTCGCCGGCCTGGGCCATGCTGACCACCACGTCCACCACCATGCCATGCCGGCCCAGGCTGGCCTGGATGGCATTGGCCAGTTCCGGATCATCTTCAAGCAGCAGGATGCGCATGGGGGTGGGCACAGGGGGCGACGGCTGCCGATGGTACCGCGCGGCCCGGCGCAACGTTCCGACAATGTAGGCACGGCACCATGGCCGCTTGGCATTCCCAGTGTGGCAGGTACATGCGCGAGCGTTGCAAGGAAGATTCCCCCCCGGCAGGCACCTGCGGGCTTGTTGGTCATGAAACCACCCGGCGGTCGCTGTGCCCGGGCATCGCCGCCGTACTGGTGGCGACCGCGGCATGGCTGGTGGCCGGCAGCGCGTTTGCGCAGGCGCCTGGCGCCAAGCCGCGCAGCAGCCTCGGCGTGGCCGTGGTTGCACTGAAGTCGCCCTATACCGGCTACAAGACCGACACCGTGGGCGCGCCGATCATCAGCTACGAAGGCAGGAAGTTCCACTTCCGCGGCGGCAGCTTCGGCTACAAGCTGCTGGACAGCGACAGCACCGAAGTATCCCTGATGGCCTCGCCGTACATGATGCGTTTCAAGCGCAAGGACAGCCACGACCCGCAGCTGCGGCAGCTGTCCAACCGCGGCTTCTCGGCGATGGCCGGGGTGGCGGTGCGGCATACCGCGCCGTGGGGCCTGCTGCAGGGCAACGTGCAGGCCGAAGTCAGCGGCCACGGTGGCGGCATCGCCGCCGATGCCAAGTACGCCTACCCGCTGCCCATGGGCCGGGTAACGCTGGTGCCGGGTGTTGGCATGAACTACGCCGGGAAGGGGCTCAACGATTACTACTTCGGGGTCAGCGACGACGAAGCACGCCGCAGTGGCCTGGCGCGCTACCGCGCCGGCAGCGGGGTGTCGCCCTACGCCGACCTGACCGCAGTGATGCCGTTGGGGCCGCACTGGACCGCCACGGCATCGCTGCGCCGCACGCGGCTGTCCGATGCGGTCAAGGACAGCCCGATGACCACCGGCGACCATATGGACTCGGCCGCACTTTCGCTCAGTTACGGATTCTGATCATGCGCCAGGGAATCGTCCGTCGTGTTGCCGATGTGGCCCTGCGTATCGAACCGGACCGCAGCGCGGTGCTGGACTGGATCCTGCATACGCCGCTGCCCTCGCTCGGCGGGCAGACCACCTTCGAACTGGCCTGCGATGGCCAGGGCGAGCGGGTGATCGCGCTGTTGAACGCCCTGCTGCTGGAACCCGGCGCGGCCGCACCGCGCCTGCCGCAGGCACGCGCACCGCACTGAGCCGGATCCGCCCCGCTTTTCCGACCCTGCTCCCGGAGCCCGCATGAGCCGTCCCTTTCCGATGTTGAGCGCCCACGAGGGTGGCGAAGACCCGTTGCTGGCCCAGGCCCTGGTCGACTTCGACCGCGCCGTGCAGGCCCTGATCGCCGACGACCCGGTGGCACATGGGCGGTTCTCGCGCGCGTACGTCACCGCGATCTTCCGTGCGTGCCTGGCGCCCAGCGACCCCGGTCCCGGCGCGCCACGCGGCCGCCCCGATCCGGAAATCGCGCAGGCACTCAAGCGCTGGATACAGGGCCAGCTGCTGCTGCATCCCGGCGAAGGCAGCGACCACCGACTCACTGCCGCGCGGCGTGCGGCGCACGGTTTCTGGCTGCAGTCGCTGGCCAACCCGATCGATGCCGACGGCCGCCCCCGCGCCGACCGCCTGCTGGAGGGGCTGCTGGCACTGACCCGCGCCGACGGCTGATTGCTACGGCGGGTACTGACTCATCACGGAGGCTTGCGGCACACTCTGCCGATGCTGCACCGCAGCCCGGAGATTGCACGATGCGCCTGCCTGTTGCCCTTGCCCTGTTGTTGATCGCCTCCCCTGCCCTGGCCCAGGACGACGATGACACGCCAGCCTTTGACCGCCCCGGTATCGGCTTCTCGCCGAGCACCTTGCCGCGCGGCAGCGTCGCGCTGGAGTGGGGCCTGCCGAGCCTGGAGCGCGATCGCGATGGCGACGGTACCCGCTCCACCGAATACAGCAGCGATCTCAACCTGCGTATCGGTCTGACCGAGCATGTTGAACTGCAGGCCTTCAGTACGCCGTTCAACCACCTGCAGGTAAGGCCGCGGAACAGCTCTGCCAGCAGCAGCAACGGCGGCGGCGACAGCGGCGTTGCCGTCAAGATCGCCCTGCCCAGCGCCTCGGACAACCATGCCTGGGCGCTGCTGGCCAGCACCACCTTCGCCACCGGCGCGCGCGATTTCAGTGAAGGCGGCACCCAGTACGCGCTCGGCGCCAGCTACGAATACACCCTCAATGATCGTTGGAGCGCGGCGTTGTATGGCAACGCCATCCGCGGCGCCGGCGCGGACGAATTCACCTGGTCACCGAGCATCAGCGTGGCGTTGACCGACACCGTGAGCAGCTATCTGGAAGCCGGTTTCACCCACACCGAAGGCGAAGCCTCCACCGCCATCGCCGGGGCCGGCGTCACCTGGATGGTGGCCCGCACCGTACAGCTGGATGCCTCGTTCGACGTCGGCCTGGACAACAGAAGCCCGGACCTGCAGGCCGGCCTGGGCGTGTCGTTCTTCTTCCAGTAAGGCCCGCGCCAATGCAACTGCTCGCTCAGGGTAGAGCCACCCCACGGGTGGCTGCGCGCGATCCGTGCCAACGCACACAGACACGCACCGCATGTGGCCACCCGTGCAACTGAACGCATCCTTGTGACACCCGGACGTTCCATCGCATGCCGGCGGCGCACCGCCCAAACAAGAACGCCTGCGCATCACTGCGCAGGCGTTTGCATTTCAATCCGATCCTGCCCTGCGGTCAGGTGACCTTCTTGGCGATGGTCATGCCGAGCACGAACAGCACCACGGCGATGATGATGCCGGCCCAGAACAGGAATTTCGCCACGCCGATCGCAGCGCCGCCGATGCCGGCGAAGCCGAGTGCACCGGCAATGAGGCCGATGACGGCGAAGATGATGGCCCACTTGATCATGATGATCCTTACCCGCAAACCGGGATGACTGACAGGCCTCCAACGTAGCGATGCCGCTGTCCGCCCTTCGTGAACGACACGCGCGAACGGCGTGAAGTCTGCGCCGCAGCGATCAGCGCGCCGCGAACGTGGCCTCCGCTGCGTGGGACACGCTGCGCGTCATAGGCTGATAAATCAGCCCGGCCGACTCACCCACCTCGGCACTGCAGGCAAAGCCGTGGCGCTGGTAGAACGCCACCGACGACAGCGACGCATTCACCGTGACCACCTCGCTGCGCGCCTGTGCCATCACGGCGGCCAGCAATGCCTCACCCACGCCTTGCCGCTGGCACGCCGGATCGACGAACAGCATCGCCACGTGGCGACGCTCTTTCAGTTCGGCCACGCCCTTGATCACGCCGGCATCGTCGTACACCACCTGCAGGCTGTCCGGCCCCGAGCGCTGCGCGAAGCCATCCGCGGCCGCGATCGTCCCGAAGGTTTCCACGCCGGTCGATGACAGCGAAGGCGCCACTGCGGTGAGAAACGCGCGCATGCACACTGCACTGGCCTCCTCCCGATCGGTCTCCAGCAGTGTCCTGACCATCCTGCCTCCTTCGTGTTCTGTGCGAACGCTTCACTCTACGCGACGCCTGCAGGTGAGTCGCAGCCGACAGCGACAAACCCGGCGGAATCTGCTGAGATTGCGCACCACGTCGTGCCGTACCGCCATGTCCCATTCTCCTGCCGCAGCCGCATCCGATCCCCGACGCACCCTGCTGCATGCATGCCTCGATCTCGGGGTGCTGCTGGCCGCCTCGATCACCTTTGCGTGCGTGCTCACCGCCCAGCTCCAGACAGAACGGTTCGGATGGGCCTGGCCGTCGATTCCCTACGACTACACGCGCGGCGACGTGTGGATCCACGCGCTGCTGGCCAGCCTGGTGGTGATTCCCGTGCTGATGCTCTGCAGGCGTGCGGGCGCACGACGCCCCTCGCGCTGGCAGGACCTGGCCTTCGCCGTGGCCACGCTCGTGGTCATCCGGCTGGGGCCGCCCGACGCACAGGTGTTCGGCACCACCTGGACCACGTGGGAGATCACGGCCGGGCTGTTCCTGCTGCAATGGCCCATCGGGGTGCCGGTGACGGTGGCGGCGGTCGTGCTGCGTCGCCTGCTGGGCATGTGGATGGACCGGCGCTGAGCGCTTGGGGCCCCGCTGGGGACCGTTGGGAGGGTGTTGGCCTGGCGATCGCGGTACGCGCCAGACCTGCATATGCATGAAAAATATCCAAATAATCAACTAGTTGGATGATTATTCATGCGCCGCCCTCAGCTTCCCTCATCTAGCTAAGCGGATTTAATTTGTGATCATTGCCACAAATTCACACCTCCGTCACAATCAGGGCGTCCAACCAGCCCCGTCACGCCCATGCGCGCGCTTATCACCAAGCAACATCCGGCCCTGCTGAAGTTCTACTTCGTGGCCTGTTATGTGGTTTTGATCGAAGAAGTGCTGCGCGCCATCGGCTAGGACGGCCACCGGACGCGCACCACCCTGCCCTGGCCGGTTACGACTGGAACGCGTGTTCCGGCCCCGGGAAGACCCCTGCTTCCACATCCGCGGCGAACTCACTGGCCGCCCTGTGCAGCAGGCCATGCATGTCGGCGTACTGCTTGACGAAGCGCGGCAGCTGCCCCGTGCGCAGCCCGGCCATGTCCTGCCAGACCAGCACCTGCGCATCGCAGTCGCTGCCCGCGCCGATACCCACCGTGGGCACCGGTACCGCGGCGGTGATCTGCGCCGCCACATCGGCAGGCACCATCTCGATCAACACCGCGAACGCGCCGGCCGCTTCCAGCGCGCGCGCCGCTTCCACCAGCACCGGGCCATTGTCGCCACGACCCTGGACGCGGAACCCACCCAGCTGATGCTCCGACTGCGGCGTGAACCCGATATGCGCCATCACCGGAATGCCCGAGCTGACCAGCTTGCGCACCTGCGGCACCATCTCGATCCCGCCTTCCAGCTTGACCGCGTGCGCCCCGCCTTCCTTCATGAAGCGCACCGCCGTGTGGAAGCACTGCTCCGGTGACGCCTGGTAGGAGCCAAACGGCAGGTCGGCGATCACCAGGGGGCGCCGCGTGCAGCGGCTTACCGCGCGCACCAGCGGCATCAGCTCATCCACGGTGATCGGCAGCAGGCTGTCATTGCCCAGCACGTTGTTGGACGCCGAATCGCCGATCAGCAGCACCGGAATGCCGGCGTCTTCGAAGATCGCCGCGGTGTACATGTCGTAGGCAGTGAGCATGGCCCACTTCTCGCCGCGTGCCTTCATCTCCTGCAGGTGCGGAATGCGCACGCGCTTTGCCTGCGCCAATGGGCTGGGGGAGGTCGCGTACGGATGAAGCTGTTCGGTCATGGCATGTCCTTGTTTCATGAGGGGGATCAGATCGTAGTGCTTCGGCACAGCAACAGCACGGCGATGATCACCATTGCCGCACCGGAAATGCGGCCGACCATGCGCGCCGCACGTGGTCGGCTACGCAGCAGCGCGCCGGCACCGAAGCCGATGGCCAGGTACACCAGCGCGCAACTGGCGATATGCACCAGGCCCAGCGCCAGGATCTGCACGGGCATCGCCCAGTGCGCGCCGGCCGAAATGAACTGCGGCAGCAGCGCCAGGAACAGCAGCATCACCTTGGGATTCAGCCCGCTCACGCAGGCGCCGCGCACCGCCCAGTGACGCCAGCCCGACGCCGCATGCGTGCCGCCCGTTTCGGGCGCAGGCGGGTTGCGCAGCAATGCCACGCCCAGCCAAAGCAGGTACAGCGCGCCGGCCAGGGTGAGCGCGTGCAGCGCCACCGGGAAGCGGGCCAGCACCGCGCCAACGCCGGCCGCTACCAGCGCGATCATCAGCAGATGACCGCACAGCAGCCCGGCCACCGCCGGCACCACCACCCGCCCGCGCAACCCCGCCGCGATCACGTGCGCCCAGTCCGCGCCCGGGGTGAGCACCAGGAGGATCGACACCGCCCAGAAGGCGGCCACGGTAGTGGGTTGCATGGGGTCACGTGCGGTCGTGCCGCGATCTGCTGGCCAGACAGAAGAATATTCCCGCATCACTGGAATGTGCTTCCAATTACTTGCCATGCAGCACGCTGCAGGAGGAAACTCTTGCGCATGGACGACACCGACCGCCGAATTCTTGCCGAGCTGCAGAAAGATGGGCGGCTCACCGTCACCGAGCTGGCCGAACGTATCGGCCTGAGCATCTCGCCGTGCCACCGTCGCGTGCGGGCGCTGGAACAATCGGGCGCGATCCGGGGCTACCGCGCCGAGCTCGACCCCGCCGCGTTGGGACTGAAGTTCTCGACCCTGGTGTTCATCACCCTGCGCGACGGCGACCGGCGCGCGGTGGAAGCCTTCGAGCAGGCCGTGGCCGAGGTACCGCAGGTGCTGCAGGCGCAGCGCCTGTTCGGCGACCCGGACTACCTGCTGCATGTGGTCACCCGCGACCTGCCCGCCTTCCGCCTGCTCTACGACGAGCACCTGTCCGCGCTACCCGGCGTGCAGCGGCTGACCTCGACGCTGGTGATGAAAGAGGTGGTGGTGGACCGACCGCTGCCGCTGCTGGCGCGCTGACGCCGGCACCGGGCCGTACCGCCGCTGTCACGGCGGGCTGCACAGTTCCTGCGCGATGTCCTTGATCAACCCGGCAATCTCATTGGCCAGGCGTCGGCTGTCGGCCACGGACCCGTAGAAGCGGATGGTGCGGCCGTCCATCTGCACGCCCGCCAGCCCCAGTTCGCCCTTCAAGGCATCGACGCGGCGATGGAAGACCTGCAGCCAGCGGACCGAGGGGGCCACGTCGAGCATGGCGACGATGGCCTCGTCTTCCGCATGGTCGACCGTGGCCTGCAGGCCAGGCACGTCAAAACCGAGCAGCCGTGGGGCGCTCGGGTTACCGGGGGTGGGGTTCATGCGCCATGGTAGCCGCAAACCCACTCCGCGCCGCGCGGCAGCAGCGCGGTGCGGCTCGCGCCCCGAGGTGGCTTTGGCGGATGTCAGTCAGATTCCGTTCACGGTCCCGGCAAGTAACATACCGCCCGGTCGGTATCCAATCTGGAAGAATCCATGTCCACCCTGCTCACCGCGTATCTGTTCCTGTCCGGCGCGATCGTTGCCGAAGTCACTGGCACCCTGCTGCTGCAGAAAACCGCCCAGTTCACCAAACTGGGCCCCACGCTGACCATGGCGCTGTGCTACGTGGTGTCCTTCTACCTGCTCAGCCATGCGCTGAAGGCGCTGCCGCTGGGCATCGCCTATGCGATCTGGGGCGGCGTGGGCGTCGTGCTCACCCTGATCATCAGCGTGACAGTGTTCAAGCAGAGCCTGGATTGGCAGGCCATCACCGGGGTGGCGATGATCGTCGGCGGGGTGGTCATGATCAACGCGTTCTCCAAAGCGGCGGCACATTGATGGACGCCACCCGACGACGCCGGCAGCCGGCGCTGGTGCGCGCCGCGCTGCTTGATGCGGCGGTGCAGGAAGCCAGGGTGCACGGGGTGGGCAATGTCACGGTGCTCTCGGTGGCCGCACGCGCCGGGGTCAGCAAGGGCGCCCTGTTCCATCACTTCGCCAACCGCCAGGACCTGCTGGAAGCGGCGTATGCCGAGTGCCTGGCACGCTTCGGGGATGCGCTGGATGTGCTTGTCGCGACGGACCCGGTGCCGCACGGTCGCTTCACCCGCGCCTACGTCCGCGCCACCTTCGAGGCGATGCATGCCGAGGACGCCAACTGGGCACGCTTCTCGCTGAGTGCGTTGGTGGAACCGGCGTTCGCCGCGCTGTGGCGACACTGGCTGGATGACCGCCTGGCCCAGGTGCCTGAGGAACGTGGTGCACCCCGGTTGCGTGTGGCGCGGCTGGCGGCCGACGGCTACTGGCTGCAGGCGTTGGGCGGTGGGTTGGTCGAGAGCGGCACGGGCGAGATCGATGCCTTGCGCGAGTGCGTGGTCGGGTTTACCTACAGCGACCCGGAGCCGGGTGCTGGCAACCACTGACCGCGTGCTATCGCTGGATCAACGCGCTGCAACGTCGCCGGCCAGATACCGCGCCACCCGGTCGTCGAGCAACGCCACCAGGGCCGGGTCCATGTAGCGGTAGTCATCGGGAATATCCAGGCAGTGCAGCCGCTTGTAAGCCAGCAGGCGCGCATACGTCGCCTGCAACCGATGCTGGTGCTTTGGCTCCATCACGAAGATGACATCGGCCCAGCGGATATCCGCTGGGCCGATCGGTCTGCGTGCATGCGGGCTGGTGCCCGCCGAGCGTGCCGTGAATCCCGCACGCGGCTGCCAGACGGCTTCACCGGTAGGGCTGCGCAACTGGTTGCGGCTGCAGACAAACAGCAGGTTGGTCATTGCCGGTCCAGCAACTGGCGCGTGCTGAGGATCGGATAGTGGATGCCCAACTGGCGTGCACGCATCAGCTTGCACGGGCGGGTATACAGCAGCTTCCAGTTCTTTTCGGGCTTGAACTTCATGACATGCGCAATGCGGTCGCCGCCGCACTTGCGGGCCTGCGAACGGCGCCAGGCGCGGTTTCTTTCCATTTCCATGGTCGTTTTCTCGTGAGTACCGGGTTCAGCAGCCGCGGTAGTACGAGTGGGCCTATGGTAAGTGCTGAAACGTGCGATGGCAAAGCCTCACGCCGCGCAACAGGTTGCGCTGCTGTGCACCGCATCGGACGCGAGACGTCGCGCCCTTCCTTCGTTCATGCCATTGCCCGCGAACGTGTCCGCTTCGACATGGGCGCGCACAACGAAAAAGGGCCCGCACATCGCTGTGCAAGCCCTTGATCTGTTACCAACAACGGTCAGTGACGGCGACACTCTGGTGGTCGACCGGTCGGTCAGCCCCCAAGCCGGTGACCTGGTGATCGCGGTGTGGGATGGCAACCAACCCTCATGCAAGGTGCTCAAGACGTTCGAGCACCACCTCGGGCTGCATTCGGCCAACCCGGCGTTCCCGCCTATCGTCTTGGACCAAGGCACGGAGGTTGAAGTGGTCGCGGCGGTGGGCGTTGTCCGGCAGATCCAGCGCAGGCGCGCCCATGGTCGGACTCGTTGACGGCAACAACTTCTACGCCAGCTGTGAACGGGTGTTTCAACTGACCCTGCGGGGAGTGCCGTTGGTGGTGCTGAGCAACAATGACGGCTGCGCGATCGCGCGCTCTGCTGAGGCAAAAGCCATGGGAGTGAAGATGGCCAGCCGGCCCGCGAGCTGAAGCACCTGGTGCGCCGGAATGGCCTCCAGATGCGTTCAGCCAACTTCGGGCTCTACGGGGATATGTGCGCCCGGGTGGTGTCGGTACTGTGCGACGCCGCCCCCAAGGTCGAGGTCTACAGCATCGATGAGAGCTTCATCGATCTGACCGGCATGTGCGACCGCGAGGCCTTCCCGCGAGAACTGCGCCCGTGTGTTCACCGCTGGACCGGCATTCCCAACTGCATTGGCATCGGTCCCACCAAGACCTTGGCCAAGCTGGCAAACAAGGCTGCGAAATCCAGGGATGGCGTCATTGACCTAGGAAGCTCCAGCACGCGCGAGGCTCTACTTTCGGCCTTTCCGGTAGAGGATCTGCGGGGTGTAGGCCGCCGACTGGCACCGAAACTGATGGCGATAGGCATCCGACTGCCGCGGCGCTGCGCGATGCCCCGCCAGACGACATCTTGGCCAAGTTCGGGGTGACTTTGGCGCGTACGCAGCGCGAGCTACAGGGACATCCCTGCATGTCCTTGGAGGAAATAGAGCTGGACCGGCAGCAGACTATGGTAAGCCGGACGTTCGCCGACCGTGTGCACGACCACGAGGCTGTAGCTCAAGCTCTGGCTACCTTTGCCATCCGGGACTGTGAGAAGCTACGCGCGCGGACTGGCCGCCTCCGGACTGTGGGTGTTCGCCACCTCAGACACGTTCCGGCCTGAGCTCCCCCAGCACAACTCCAGCCGCACAGTAGCGCTGCCCGCCGCTACTGCCGACACCACACTAGTGCTAGGCACGGTCTGCCGGCTGCTACACGGCATACTAGACGGCGGCATAGCGTAAAAAAAAGCAGGCGTGGCACTCTTGGATCTAGCCAGGCCGGAGGATATTCAGCAAGACCTGTTCGCACCGGCTGTTGCTGGCGACCCAAAATTGATGACTACCTTGGATCAGATCAATCAAAAGATCGGCCGAGGGGTCGCAGGCTTCGGCTCTCAGGCTGGAAGGAAAAGCCGGAGTGGAGGATGCGCCAACACATGCTGTCCCCCAACTTCACCACGCCCGTTCAGCAGCTACCACGCGTCAGTTGCTGAAATTGAAATTTCTACAGATTCACAGTCGCAAGATTGGTTAAATAGCTCGATTCACGCTCGCTTGAGCCACCCAGTTTTGCAGAATTGCTACAGTCCGTAGAAATCCTCCAACGCCAATGATGCGTTAGCCATTTGCTGCGTCCAAAGGGCGTGCAGCAGACCGTTATCATATGTTTTGTCGGCACTCCTCAAGGCTCGGATCTTAGTTGCGGCAAGCTGACGAATTGCCAATATAGATTCTTTTCTAGATTCATTAGTCACACGAGCGAACAAATCGCGGCGAACCAAGTGCGCTGTAAGTCGCCCTCCTCTATCCGCAATGGAAACAAACGCGCCAGATTGACGATCGGATGCGTTTACAGCGAAGAAGGTTACCAACTCATTAGTATTCATCAGCAGGAAACCATGTTGATGAGCCATTTCTCCGACTGGAATCCTCTGATCCTCCACGATAAGCAAATACCCGTCTTCCTTGAGCACCCTCCGCAATAGACCGCCGGGACCAAACAGGAGGACCCATTGTGCTACCGGAACTTCATGGAGCACATTGGTCATTACCACACAATCGGCCCAACCCGGCATCCTCGAAGCAAGCAGATCCTCGACATCATTAAAGTAGCGCGCGTCCGATGTCCCGTACACTTCACAAATTGCCTGCTTGCACTGCTCCTGATCGCAGGCAAACGGGTCATAGGCGACGTACTCGAATGCTCCCTCCCCATCGTGCCCGCCAGATCTCAGCGCATGGATCAAACGCCCTTTGCCCGCTCCATAGTCGACAACATTTAGAGATCCAGCCCCTCTAAGTTCATCGAGAGCAGTTCTTATCTGACCAAGCTGCGGATCGTCTGATGCTGTCATCAATGTTGCCGGCGGAAGTAAGCACTGATACGCATAGTTGTTCGCAGCCAGGTGATGAGGCAAGCTCATGAAAGAGACTAAGTGCCCAATGCTCTCGTCATCACCCAAAAGGCCTTTGATAACTTCAGCAGGGCGCTTGCCAGCGAACTCCGCCTTCCCATGGGTGACCGCCCATATTGCCGAGGGATGCTTTGAATTCACGTAGGAAAGCAAGGGTACTGAGTGTGTGGCAATCCATATTTGAACATCGGGAGCAATCTCCTCAATTCTCCGAAGCAGTTGAACCACAGCTGCGGGATGAAGGTGATTCTCGGGCTCATCCATTATTAATATAGCGGACCCGAGGCTGGATGCTTGGGCATGCAGAGCCGTGATCAGCTGAAGAGCGATTTTCTGACCAGATGAAAGGCTAGCAGCTGCGATAGCCTTATCAAAAAGAGTCGCGGACCCCGTCGGGTCCCTGTCCAATCTCGTTTCAAAAAAACCTTCCACCGCGTCACGCAGTGCAAAATAACTAATTTCCGCAGCGAGCTTTTCGGAAATCGGCGCCGAAGAGGACTGATGACTCGTTTCGTACCAACGATTCTGCACCTCCACGATGTACGCGAGAACGACTTGATTCCAACCACCCGCATCAACATTCGTCAGGTTACTAGCTGACGACCGCCTAGTACCGGTTGTCATATGGTCGGGATCGTGAAAATCACCCGCCGTCGGCACGAACCGTATGACCCGATTATTCGAGCCATCAAAATCCAAAGCTTCAACGGCTTCAACATTCGACTTTAACGTAGCCAAATGACCCGAATAGTCAGGCAATCCATTCCAAGCGTGCGAGGCCGCGACCAGTCCTTCATAGTGCTTTACCTCAGCTCTGATCTGATCAATACGCGGGCGATGCACAGCAGCATCAGCAGCTACCTCTTGCACATATTGAAGAATCCTGGACTTTCCGCTGCCATTTTTTCCAGCGAGCACTACGTATCGGCCCAGTCTCGTTAGAGCGTGCTCTTGAAGACCTCGGGCTGCAGCTCGCCCACCGTTGACATTCACCCATCCTATTGACATCTTTCTCACCATGATGCGGATGCCATGCATCCTAATCGGTGAGGCTGCCCAGCGTAAACGTCTAGGCCTAAATCTGAACCTCACTTGCTGGCAGGTTCGGCGCAGTCCCCCCCCCCCCCTAATCCAAACGTTGTACGGAATAGTGCCCCCCCCGCACACCAATGGCCCGCATTTGCGCCCCGTCGTAGGTGGTCAGGCTGCTGGTGCAGTCCGTGTCATGGGCGGTGACCGTGGCCAGCAACCGCGGGCTTGCGCTGACCAGCCCGGCGAATTCGTCCCATAGTTCAGTCCGTATCGGTGTAAGGCCTTTCGAGGGTGATGGTTTTGTTCGATCACGGCTGCCTTGTCGCTGGTCCTGGCCTCGGTCCTGACCGCAGTGCTCAAACCATGCTAGGTGCCTGCCTCGCCTACGACCTCCACGAGGTCGAGCGGCAGGATCCGTCCAACCTCGCCCGGCCGCAGCGGGCCGGCGAACAATGGCAGCACTAGGTCGTTCGCCGCCTGCTCGCCGCGATCGGCCAGGATGTTCCGGCCGCGCTCGGCCGCCACGGCACTGGTGTGGATCAGTGGGCTGCTTTCCTGCTGCGCGAACAGCTGGCCTGCCTCGCCGGCGCGGCGCACCTTGCCGCTGACCAGCGAACCGCCCGCGATGGAGGCATATCGCGTCAGTCGCTCAGTGAATTGCTCCCGCAATAACGACGAAGATCTGACTCACCCCTTCTCCTAACCTACATCCTCAGCCCGAGCCAGGAGGCGCTGTTCCTTATCAATCACGGCGCGAATAATTGACTGGAGCATATGGAAAAGACGCACTTCGTCGGGATTAAGCCGACTTTTACCGCGATGAACAATCTTTGATCTCACCTTGTAGATATCTCGAAAATTTCTAAGCAGGCTTGCCCGCGCGGAAGGGGTTTGTGCAATGAGGTATGCGCATCTGTTCGCCATCAAGTTTGTGAGGCCGACGGTATGATCCGCATCTTCGTCGCCAAGCAAAATCTCAATTGCAACCGCCGCCTGCACATAGCTAAGTAACTCATCACGACCACAATGACTATCAAACAGCCAGCGAGAAGATAGAATAATATTCTTGCCGCCACTAGATCGAAACACAGAAGCCATCCTCTCCAATTTATCCAACATATCTCGTGGCTCAGATCGAGATTTACTGGAAACAGAGAGGTTGTGAATCCCCTTTTGCTGTAGCTCATCAAAAGGAACCGTTCGGTGTTCGACCCATTTTCCGTCATCTAAGCGGTGGACATGAAGCGGGGAGAGCTTCGGCTCATTACCTAGCATGCCGTATCCTTCATTGACGAAGAGGCCTAAGGCGAGACCCAATCCAAAGAAGGAGTAAATCTCCTCGCGGGCAACCATAAATGGCTCAGTGGGCCAGTAGGCGCAGTATCCTTCGATATCAACCTGAAGATAGACACCATCCTCATCCCATCCAGATGAGGGCGCAGAACCCTCAAAGAAGCTCAGAAGGCTGGGCCTACTCAAATCGGCGAGCGGATGCGTGCTAATGAGAGACGAACCCGAAACTATGCGATGGCGAGACGAAAGCTCGAATTGATGAGACGTTCCATCGACAACGGCGCGGAGAGAAGCTGGCAACCGAATGGTAACCTGATACCGCCAAGGCAAACTACAAAACGAATCAACAAGGCGTTGAGCAATTGGCGTTGTATCAGCATAACCATCAAAGCTAATGAGCGGGCGATCACCACTATCTTCTTGATAGGCGCCATCAGGAAAGATGGCACTAGCCTCTCCATAAATAAACATCGTGAAGGGACTATCACCTATGTATCGTCGCAACTCCTCTGCCAGCGCCCCCTTGTCGGGCAAGCTCTTAATATTAGCCAGCCCAATCAACGATGACGTGGACACAAACAGGTTTGCATAGACCGTTGCGCCCTTCAATACGTCGCTGAGCTGTTGTACCAGCCGAGCCTTGAGGGGGGATTCAATCGAAATCGACATAACAACCCTTCAAATCTATGAGCAGCCAAATTCTACCTTGGCGGCATCTGTTTTTATCAAGGCTGTGTATACCGCCAGCGCCCACTGGAACCGTCGGGAAGTAATTCTCAGGGGATCAATAGCTTGCAGGCATTCCCATCGCTCCGCTCTTCGCAGTCAAATTGTCACTTCATAGAGTGCAAAGGCGGACACCGCGCTGGTGGCGCCGGTACTGGTGCAGACAGGATACGGCCAGCGCGCTGGTCAGGCACCGCGCTCACTGGATCTGCAGCAGCCGCTTGGCACGGTGGTTGCGGTCGGAGTGAAGCATGCAGTGGCAGCACCGCCCCTGGTGCAGTTCCGTGGCGACAGCATCGGCACTCCTATCACCGAGCCGGTTCCCACTATCACGTCGGGTGCCGGCGCTGCCCGGCCTGCCGGGGCCGCGCACGCCTTGGGCGTGGCCGCTGCCTCGCTGGTCACACTGCGGCGGAACATGGTTGGCGCAGATGGCCGCTCCCCGCTGGCTACGGTGGCCGCCCAGGCAGAACACCATGCCCTGTCCACGGCCTTCATGGTGCAAACCGAGCATGGCGAAGGCCGACCGGGAGGTGTCCAGCGTTGGGGCGCGGGCAGCAAAGATGCACGCGATCCGTTGGGCACGGTCACCGCAAGCGGATACGGGGGCCATGCCGTCGCCGAGGCCCAGCTGGCATAGCTATCGCCCGAGCACCAAGAAGGCGCACTGCGGGTGGCTGCCTTCCTGATCAAGTACTACGAAACTGGCGCCAACGTGCCGAACCTGTCGCACCCGGTCGACACCGTCACCACGCTTGACCGGCTGGCGCTGGCCACTGTGGTAATCAAGGGCACGCCCTACGTCATCGTGGATATCGGACTGCGCATGCTCAAGCCGCACGAGCTGTACCGCGTTCAGGGCTTCCCGGCCGGCTGCGTCATCGACCGCATCGCCAACGGCACGCCGCTCACCACCAGCGCCGCAGTGCGCATGGTCGGCAACAGCGTCAGCCCGCCGCTGCGGGCTTTTGCAGACGCAAACTTGGATCCGGTGCGAGACCATATTGCGGTGGCGGCATGAGTTCTCTCACTGCAAGCGCATTCAACCGAAACAGCCACCGCTACGATATCAGGCTACTTCTGGTCTTCAGCTTCACCTGCCAGCTGCAGCTGCCGTAAGAACCTCTTCCGCATCGTCTGCGCCTTCTTCAGGCACTTCGGCGTCTCGCTCTTCACCGTCAAGCTGACCGGTGGAACGAAGAAACTTCAAGGCCAGTTCCTTACCGAGTTCGATCCCTTCTGCCAAGGTCATGCGATCTGAAGAGGCGCCTCCGATGCGGGCACCATCAACGATGGCGCGATAACTATTGCCGCTAGGGCTCACCTCAGCGATAACGCGAACGGTGTGGCTATTCAACATTCCGTCGAAAATTCTTTTCATGGTGTTAGTCACTCTGAATTCCTTTTTCACATAGGGCCGAATGCTACACGCTCACTTCACCTAGGCGATAGGTGTGCGTGGCACGACTTTGTGCCGTGGGCGCCAGAATTCATCCATCCCATTGTTCGACTGGGCTTTCCTCAACGCCCTTTGAGAGGTTCATCGACCCAGCCACACATGAGAGAACACATGGGGCTGCCGCCTGCCCCGCCGGACACAGTGGGATCATCGACCCGAGGGAGATGCCGTGCATTTGATGACGACAGAAAAGTGGCTCGACCGCTATTTCGACCCTTCGAGTCGGCCAAGCATTGCCACCCTGCAGCGCTGGCTACGGGATGGAAAATCCCGGCCAAAAAAGTGGGCGGCACGTGGTTCATCGATGAACACGCATGGCTCTCGGACGGGAATGACCTCGTCGAGCGCGTACTGAAAGCAGGATAGGAAGATGTCACCACGAAAGCGTAGCGCCGGCCGTCAGGGCTGGCCAGACAACCTCTACCCGAACAAGGGCGGGTTCAAGTACGGCCACCCCATCAACCGGCGCGAGACGTTCATGGGTCGGGACCAGGCCAAGGCGTTCGCCGCGGCCAGGAAGCTCAACGCCATGCTGCTGCTGGGCAACGACCTGGTAGACAAGGTGATCGGCTCTCTCGAGACGGTGGCCGACGGGATCACCGTGTTTCGCCGCGACGACGTGCCCGGGCGCAACTGGGCGCCGAAGACGGCCGAGGTGTACGAAAGCGTCATCCGCCGCACCGAGGCCGGCATCGGCAGCCTGCCAGTGGAAGAGGTGACCGTGAAGGACTGTGCAGAATTCATCCGCGGCGTGACCCAGTCCGACCGAGCGCGCCAGCAGTTCCGGCTGGTGCTGGGCTGAATCATGGGCGTGCGCTGTGCAGGAGGGCCGGATCGACACCAACCCCGTGCTGGCCACGCGCCGCTTCCAGCACGAGCGCAAGCGCGCCTTACCCGTGAGGTGTATGCAGCGATCTGGGACAAGGCCGAGCAGTGGTTGCGCCTGGCCATGGACCTGTCGCTGGTGACGCTGCTGCGCCGCGAGGACGTGGTGTCGCTGAAGTTCGCCGACGTGCGCGACGGCTACCTGTGGGTGGTGCCGCAGAAGACCGAGGGCAGCACGCTGGTGAAGTTGAAGATCCGCATCAGCGACCATCTTGCCGCCTGTTGGCGCACGAATGCCACACCGTGCTGTCGCCGTTCGTGCCGCATCGCCTTCCCGACCGCGCCCGGCCCTCCGACAAGCGCGCATCGACGCGGCAGCACCATACGCAGGTCATGCCGGAGCAACTGACCCGTGCATTCCATGAAGAGCGCGAAACGGCTGGCATCAGCGGCGACAACCCGCCGAGCTTCCACGAGATCCGCAGCTTGGGCGGCGCGCTGCTGAGCGAATTGAGCTGGGCGATCGAGCAGGTCCAGGGGCTGATGGGCCACTCGTCTACGTCGATGACGGAGAACTATCTGGATGGCCACGACACACCCTGGCAAGAAGTGCCGACCGGCAGCGTGCTGGTTCGATAGGGGGAGAATAGGGGGACGCAAAAAAAAAGCCCGCGCATCGCTGCGTAGGCCTTTGTTTTCATTACCAGTTTGGTCGGGACGGCCGGATTTGAACCGACGACCCTCTGCCCCCCAGGCAGATGCGCTACCAGGCTGCGCTACGCCCCGATGATGCTGGTACTGTCCCCGCCTCTCAGCGGGCCGACGAGTATAACGGTTTTATCGAAGAATTTGTTCAGCGACGAAGCAATTGCAGCACTTCTTCCAGCTCCATCCGCGTCTGCTTGATGATCTGGTTGCTCAGCGTCGATTCGTCGCGGGCACCGGCACCTTCCAGGCGCAGGCGCGCGCCGCCGATGGTGTAGCCCTGCTCGTAGAGCAGGCCGCGGATCTGGCGCACCATCAGCACATCGTGGCGCTGGTAGTAGCGGCGGTTGCCGCGGCGCTTGGCCGGCTCCAGGCTGGGAAACTCGGTTTCCCAGTAGCGCAGCACGTGCGGTTTGACATCGCAAAGCTCGCTGACTTCACCAATGGTGAAGTAGCGCTTTGCCGGTATCGGCGGAAGTTCGCGGTTACTGCCCGGATCCAGCATATGCCTCTACCCTTTCCTTGAGCTTCTGGCCCGGACGGAAGGTGACCACCGTACGGGCGGAAATCGGAATTTCCTCGCCGGTTTTCGGGTTGCGGCCCGGGCGCTGGTTCTTGCGCCGCAGGTCGAAATTGCCGAAGCCGGACAGCTTCACCTGACGTCCCTGTTCCAATGCCTCACGCAACACATCGAAGAACGCGTCGACAAATTCCTTGGCTTCGCGCTTGTTCAGACCCACTTCGTCGAACAGCTTTTCGGCCATCTCAGCCTTGGTCAATGCCATTCCTGCTACCCCCCATGCTGCCCGCTCAACCGCGGATCCGGGCGTGGTGTTCACGCTCCATGGCAGAGACAGCCTCGGCCACTACCGACTCCACGTCGCGGTCCGTCAGAGTGCGCGACTTGTCCTGCAAAATCAAGCCCATAGCGAGACTCTTGAAGCCCGGCTCGACCCCCTGGCCGACGTACCGGTCGAACAGGGTCACCTGCCGCAGCAGCGGCCCGACGGCCCGGCGCAGGGTGGCTTCCAGGTCGGCCCAGGCGGAGGCCTCGGGCACCAGGAAGGCCAGGTCGCGGCGCACCGACGGGAAGCGCGACAGCTCGGCCGCACGCGGCAGCTGGCGGGCGGCCAGCGGGGCCAGGTCCAGCTCGAAGGCGAACACGTCGACGTCGATGTCCATGGCCTTGGCCAGGCGCGGGTGGATCTGGCCGATCCAGCCCAGGCTGACGCCATCGCGCAGCACCTCGGCCGAACGCGCCGGGTGGCCGTAAGGACGCTGCGAGGGCTGGAAGGTCAGCACCGCGCCGGAGGCCGCGGCCAGCGATTCCAGGTCACCCTTGAGGTCGTGGAAATCGACCTTGCGGGTGGCCAGGCCCCACTGCTGCGGGTCGGCGTCGCCACACACGGCGGCGGCCACGCGCTGGGTCTCCAGCGGTGCCGGGATGCCCTCGCCTGCCTGCGGGTGGAAGCTGCGGCCCAGCTCGAACAGGCGCACCCGGCCCAGCTGGCGCGCGGCGTTGCGGCCCAGGGTGGCCACCAGGCCCGGCAGCAGCGACGGGCGCATCACGGCCAGTTCGGCCGACAGCGGGTTGGCCAGTGCCACCACGTCGTCATGCAGCTGCCACTGGCCGAGCAGACCGGCATCGACGAAGGCGTAGTTGATGGTTTCCTGCAGGTCGCGCGCCACCAGCTGGCGGCGCACGCTCAGGTCGTCCAGGCAGGTCTCGCTGGGCATGGCGATGCGCGAGGCGCCGCCCGGCAGCGTGGTCGGGATCTGCTCGTAGCCGTGGATACGGGCCAGCTCTTCGATCAGGTCTTCTTCGATGGCGATGTCGAAGCGGCGGCTCGGCGCGGTCACCTGCCAGCCGTCGGCGTGGGCGGCCACGTCCATGCCCAGCGCGCGCAGGATGCGCTCGACGTCGGCATCGGCGATCTGGATGCCGAGCACGCGGGCGATGCGCGCGCGGCGCAGGCCGATGCTGGCGGTCGCCGGTAGGTCGGCCTCACGTACCGCTTCGGTCACCGGCGCGGGGGTGCCGCCGGCCAGGTCCAGTACGAGGCGGGTGGCGTACTCGATCGCGGTGCGCGGCAGGGCCGGGTCCACGCCGCGCTCGAAGCGGTGGCCGGCGTCGGTGTGCAGGCCCAGCTTGCGGCCACGGCCCATGATCGCGGCGGGCGCGAAATGCGCGGCCTCCAGGAACACGGCGGTGGTGTCGTCGGTGACGCGGGTGTCGAAGCCGCCCATCAGGCCGGCCAGCGCGATCGGGCGATCGGCGTCGGTGATGACCAGGAAGCTGTCGTCCAGCGCGGCATCGCGGCCATCGAGCAGCTTCAGCGCCTCACCGGCGTGCGAGCGACGCACGCCGATGCTGCCCTGCAGGGTGCCCAGGTCGAAGGCGTGCATCGGCTGGCCCAGTTCCAGCATCACGTACTGGGTGATGTCCACCAGCAGCGACACCGGACGCACGCCGCTGCGGCGCAGGCGCTCGGCCATCCACAGCGGGGTGGCGGCGCGGGCGTTGATGCCCTCGATGACACGGCCCACGTAGCGCGGCGCTTCGGCGCCGGCGGCCAGGTCGACGGTCAACTCACGGGTGCCCACGGCCGCAACCGGGGCCGCGTCGAACGGCACCACTTCGCTGGCGCATGCAGCGGCCACGTCGAAGGCGATGCCGCGGATGCTGAAGCAGTCGGCGCGGTTGGGGGTCAGCTTGATCTCGATGCTGGCGTCGGGCAGGCCGAGGTACTCGACCAGGGTCTGGCCAACCGGCGCGTCATCGGGCAGCTCGAACAGGCCGGAGGCGTCGCTGTCCAGGCCCAGCTCCTTGGCCGAGCACAGCATGCCGTTGGAGTCCACGCCGCGCAGCTTGGCCGGCTTGATCTTCAGCTCGCCGATCTGCGCGCCGATCATGGCCAGCGGCGCAACCAGGCCCGGGCGCGCGTTCGGCGCGCCGCACACGATCTGCAGGTGCTCGCCCTGCCCGGCATCGACCTGGCAGATCTGCAGGCGGTCGGCTTCGGGATGGCGCTCGGCGGAAACGATGCGCGCCACCACCACGTGGTCCAGGCCCACGCCGAGCGCGGTGACCTCTTCCACTTCCAGGCCGATGGCGGTCAGCACCGCGCCGAGTTCGTCGCGCGAGACCGAGGTGGGAACGTGGCTGCGCAGCCAGTTTTCAGAGAATTTCATGGTGTCACCCTGGTGGGCCCGGCGCATGCGCCTGGGCCGTGATGAATGGTGGTGCGACGTAGAGCCGGGCGCTGCCCGGCTGCACGGGTAGTACCGGCGTTACGCGAACTGCTTCAGGAACCGCACGTCGTTTTCAAAGAACGCGCGCAGGTCGTTGACGCCGTAGCGCAGCATCGCAAAGCGCTCCACGCCCATACCGAAGGCAAAGCCGGTGTAGCGTTCCGGATCAATGCCGACGTTGCGCAGCACGTTCGGGTGGACCATGCCGCAGCCGAGCACTTCCAGCCAGCGGGTGCTGCCGTCGGGCTGCTGCCAGGCGATGTCCACTTCCGCGCCGGGTTCGACGAAGGGGAAGTAGCTGGGACGGAAGCGCATCTCGAAATCGCGCTCGAAGAACGCGCGCACGAACTCGGACAAGGTGCCCTTTAGGTCGGCGAAGGTCGAATGCTCGTCCACCAGCAGGCCTTCGACCTGGTGGAACATCGGCGAATGGGTCTGGTCGCTGTCGCTGCGGTAGACCTTGCCGGCGGCGATCATGCGCAGCGGCGGCGCGTGGTCGCCCATGTAGCGCACCTGCACCCCGGAGGTGTGCGTGCGCAGCAGGCGGCCGTCGCCGAAATAGAAGGTGTCGTGCATTGCACGCGCCGGGTGGTGCGGCGGGAAGTTCAGCGCTTCGAAGTTGTGCCAGTCGTCTTCGATTTCCGGGCCTTCGGACACTTCATACCCGAGCCGGCCGAAGATCTCGGTGATGCGCTCCAAGGTACGGGTGACCGGATGCAGGCCGGCGCGATCGGCGCGGCGTCCCGGCAGGGTGATATCGATGGATTCGGCGGCCAGGCGCGCGTCCAGCGCAGCGTCTTCCAGCACGGCCTTGCGTTCGGCCAGCGCGCTGGTAAGCGCGTCGCGGGAACGGTTGATGGCTTCGCCGGCGGCCTTGCGCTCGTCGGCCGGCAATGCGCCAAGCTGCTTGAGCTGGGCGGTGATGCTGCCGTTCTTGCCGAGCAGTGCCACGCGCAGGGCTTCCAGCGCATCGGGGCTGCTGGCAGCGGCCACGTCGGCCAGTGCCTGGGTGGTCAGGGATTGGATGTCACTCATGGATAGCCGGAGCCTCGCGTCGGTATGCCATCGCGATACGCGCCGGGCCGACCCCCGTCGCCACCGCTGTCGATCGGGGGCACCGGGAGGGCCACCGCCAACACAAAAAAGAATGGGGAAGGACTTGCGCCCTTCCCCATGCATTTGCCTTACCCACCACCGCTGCGCGACTGCGGCAACGGCGGGGGGAATGGACTTATGCCGCCAGCGCGCCCTTGGCCTTTTCGGCCAGTGCAGCAAAACCGGCTGCGTCGTGCACGGCGATGTCAGCCAGAACCTTACGGTCCAGGGTGATGCCGGACTTGAGCAGGCCATTCATGAAACGGCTGTAGCTCAGGCCGTTGATGCGGGCAGCCGCGTTGATGCGGGTGATCCACAGCGAACGGAAATTACGCTTCTTCTGCTTACGACCGATGTAGGCGTACTGCTGTGCCTTGATCACGGCCTGCTTGGCAACGCGGAAGACCTTGCGGCGAGCGTTGTAGTAACCCTTCGCCAGGGTCAGAATTTTCTTGTGGCGGCGACGCGCCTGTACGCCACGCTTTACTCGTGCCATGGGTCAGTCCTCAGAGGTAGGGAAGCATACGGTTCAAACGGCCTGCGTCTTCTGCACGAACATGGTTCGTCTGACGCAGATTGCGCTTCCGCTTGGTCGACTTCTTCGTGAGGATGTGGCTACGGTTGGCATGGCCAGCCTTGAACTTGCCGGAGGCGGTCTTGCGGAAACGCTTGGCCGCCGCCCGGTTGGTTTTGATCTTGGGCATTGCAATGTCCTTGATGATGTTTTGTCACTGACCAGGGCGGTGGCCTGCGCCACACTTTCCGTCCATGCCCTTGCCTGCTTGTAAGCCCGGGATCCCCGATGGGAACCAGGCCGGTCCTGTTGCCGTTGAAACAGCATGCCCCTTGCGGAGCCTGAAACCGTTCAAAACAGCGCCCCGCAAAACGGGGCCGCCCATTATGCCCGCGAACACGGGAGGTTGCAAACTGTTGATTGGGCGAATGTTTACCGCGGGGCGGCCGAACCTGAACGGAACGGGCGCGGAGGCCGGGGTTGTGCCCGACCGAGCGCGGGAAACGGCAGAAGGCGCCGATGGGCGCCTGCTGCGTGGTGCGCGGAGCGGCCAAGCCGACCAACGGTCGGCTCTACCCTCCGCCACGGGGGGCTGTGCAGCCGACCAACGGTCGGCTCTACCCCTCCGCCGGTTCGGGCCAGGCCCGAGGGCCGGTTACTTCTTCTTCGGCGCGATCATCATGACCATCTGCCGGCCTTCAAGGCGCGGACGGGACTCGATCACGATGTCCTCACCCAGATCACCTTCGATCCGGTTGGCCATTTCGCGACCCAGTTCCTGATGGCTCATTTCACGGCCACGGAAGCGGATGTTGACCTTGATCTTGTCGCCCTCTTCCAGGAAACCGCGCATCTTGCGCAGCTTGATCTGGTAGTCGCCTTCATCGGTGACCGGACGGAACTTCACTTCCTTGATCTCGACCTGCTTGGTCTTCTTCTTGGCCTCGTTGGCCTTCTTCTGCGCTTCGAACTTGAACTTGCCGAAGTCCATGATCTTGCACACCGGCGGATCAGCCTGCGGCTGAATCTCGACCAGGTCCAGACCTTCGTCTTCGGCCATCGACAGCGCTTCGTCACGCGTCAACACGCCAATCATTTCTCCGTCGCTGCCGATCACGCGTACGCGCGGCACCCGGATTTCCTGATTCTTGCGGTTCTGTTTGTTGTCAGGGGTACTGATATTGCAATCTCCCAGAGGAATCAAACCGGCCCCTGGCGGATCATCCGCAGGGCCGGGACTTTCTTACACGGACTGTTCTGCCTGCAACCGCTCGATGAAGGCCTGGACGGACATGCTGCCCAGATCTTCGCCAGAGCGCGTACGCACGGCCACGGCGCCATTTTCCTTCTCACGGTCGCCAACCACCAGCAGGTACGGGACCCGCTGCAGCGTATGCTCGCGAATCTTATAACCGATCTTCTCGTTGCGCAAATCGGCGTTTACCCGGAAGCCTTGATCTGCAAGGGTTTTCCGGACTTCGCTCACGTATTCAGCCTGGGCATCGGTGATATTGGCCACCACCACCTGGGTCGGGGCCAGCCAGGACGGGAACTGGCCGGCATGGTGCTCGATCAGGATGCCCAGGAAACGCTCCATCGAACCGACAATGGCCCGGTGCAGCATCACCGGATGCTTCTTCTGGCTGTTTTCGTCCACGTATTCCGCGCCCAGACGGCCAGGCATCATGAAATCGACCTGCATGGTGCCCAGCTGCCAGGTGCGGCCGATGGCGTCCTTGAGGTGGTACTCGATCTTCGGGCCGTAGAAGGCGCCCTCGCCCGGCAGCTCCTGCCATTCCACCCCGCAGCTGGACAGTGCCGAGCGCAGCGCGCCCTCTGCCTTGTCCCAGGTGGCGTCATCGCCCAGGCGCGATTCGGGGCGCAGCGCGATCTTGACCTGGATCTCCTCGAAGCCGAAGTGCTGGTACACCGCCAGCGCCTGCTGGTGGAACGCGGTCACTTCCGCCTCGACCTGGTCTTCGGTGCAGAACACGTGACCGTCGTCCTGGGTGAAGCCACGCACGCGCAGGATGCCGTGCAGCGCCCCGGAGGGCTCGTTGCGGTGGCAGGCGCCAAACTCACCGTAGCGGATCGGCAGATCGCGGTAGCTGTGCAGCCCCTGGTTGAACACCTGCACGTGGCCGGGGCAGTTCATCGGCTTGAGCGCGTAGGTACGCTTCTCCGACTCGGTGAAGAACATCGCGTCCTGGTAGTTGTCCCAATGGCCCGATTTCTGCCACAGCGACACGTCCAGGATCTGCGGGCAGCGCACTTCGCCGTAGCCGGTGCTGCGGTACACCTTGCGCATGTACTGCTCGACCACCTGCCACAGCGCCCAGCCCTTCGGGTGCCAGAACACCAGGCCCGGGGCCTCTTCCTGCAGGTGGAACAGGTCCTGCTGCTTGCCGATGCGACGGTGGTCACGCATCTCCGCTTCTTCAATGCGCTTGATGTACGCATCGAGCTGCTTCTTGTCGGCCCAGGCGGTGCCATAGACGCGCTGCAGCTGCTCGTTCTGCGCATCGCCACGCCAGTAGGCGCCGGAAATGCGGGTCAGCTTGAAGGCCTTCAGGAAGCGCGTGTTGGGCACGTGCGGGCCGCGGCACATGTCCACGTATTCCTGGTGGTAGTACATGCCCATGGCCTGGATGTCCGGGGACATGTCCTCGATCAGGCGCAGCTTGTAGTCCTCGCCACGCGCCTTGAAGATCTCGATGACCTCCGCACGCGGGGTGACCTTCTTGATGACGTCGTAGTCCTGCGCGATCAGCTCGCCCATGCGCTTTTCGATGGCGGCCATGTCGTCCGGGGTGAACGGGCGCTCGGAGTAGATGTCGTAGTAGAAGCCTTCGGCGATGACCGGGCCGATCACCATCTTGACGTCCGGGTACAGCTGCTTGACCGCATGGCCGACCAGGTGGGCGGCGGAGTGGCGGATGATCTCAACGCCCTCCTCGTCCTTGGCGGTGATGATGCGCAGGGTCGCGTCGCGATCGATCACGTCGCTGGCATCGACCAGCACGCCGTCGACCGAACCGGCGATGGTGGCCTTGGCCAGGCCGGCGCCGATCGACTGGGCGACGTCCATGACACTGACGGGGTTTTCGAACTCACGGCGGCTGCCGTCGGGAAGCGTGATCGCGATCATGACTGGGCTTTTTCTGATGGGCCTGCAACGCAGGCCGGGGAATCGGAGGTGGAACAGAGGCAACGGCGACATGCCGCTCGGCCATAAAAAAAGCGCCACGAAGGCGCCTGCAGGGGGCCGTCGGGAGCGTTCAGCGGTGGGCGATGGTAGTGCTCATGTCGCACGCTGGACCGGCGCTGGGCGCGGGCCACCTTGTTACCTGGATGGATACCCTGCCGATCTTAAACCAACGCGCGGATTTTTGCGCCTGCACTGCCGCGGCATGCGCCTGAACGCGCCGCTGTGGCGGACCAAAACCGCAATGATTACCATGCGCAGCGGGCCGTGCGGCATGCGGTCCCGCCCTCCCCCAAGGATCCCCCATGGCCTTCGCTGCCCGTCCAACGTGCGTCCCGTGCTGAGCGGCAACACGCTTGCCCTGCTGTATTGCAGCGTCGCCGGCGCGGCCTCTGCGTTCTCGGCGCTGGCCTTCTACGCCGCGTCCCCGCACTGCCGCTGGCCGCGGCTGCGCCGTGCCGGACGGCTGGGGCGGCAGATCGGGCTGGTGGCCGCCGCCACCTCGCTGTGGCTGTGGATGGGCCAGCTGGGGCTGGCCACCGGCCTGTGCGTGACCCTGGCCGGGTGGATGCTGACCGCCCTGATCCTGCCCTACCTGGCCGCCTGGACGCGCCCCGAGCGTGAGGCGCGGCCCTGATGTGGGCGCGTGCGCTGGCCGGGCTGGTGGCCGGATTTTTCGTGGCCGCCGCGGCCGCCGGACTGGTGGCGTGGCTGCCGCCCGGCCCGTGGCAGAGCGCCATCGTGCCCAGCCTGATCACCTTCATTCCGTTCTGGATGCTGGCCGCCCTGTGGGCCTTCGCGTTCCGCAGCGGCCTGCGCGCCTGGGCGGGGCTGGGCATCAGCGCAGCGGCTGGTTTTGGCCTGTTGTGGCTGCTGCGCGCCGCCCAGCTGGTGCAGTAAAGGAACGTCGATGAAATTCAGTTCGCTCACCCTGCGCACCTTCACCACGCTGCATACCTGGGTTGGCCTGGTAGCCGGCTTTGCGCTGTTCGTGGCGTTCTATGCCGGCGCAATCACCGTGTTCCACCACGATCTGCCGCTGTGGCAGTCGCCCCAGGCAATGACGCAGCCCGCGCAGACCCTGGACGATGCACAACGCCTGCTGGATGGCGTACTGGCCCGGCACCCGGAAGCCCGCCAGCACCTGGGCATGACCTTCCCCGGCGCCGAAACGCCGCAATCGGTGGCCTATTGGCAGGACGCCAAAGGCACCTGGCTGTTCGCCTGGGCCGATCACTACGATGGCAGCCCTACGCCGCCCCAGGCCGGGCTGGCCGAACTGGTCAACGAACTGCACTACACCCTGGGCCTGCCGGTGGCCGGCATCTACCTGATGGGCGTGGTCAGCCTGTTGTATGGGCTGGCGTTGCTGTCCGGGCTGGTGATCCACCTGCCCAAGCTGGTCGGCGACCTGTTCGCGCTGCGCCCGGGCCGCAACCTGAAGCAGATGTGGCAGGACGCGCACAACGTGATCGGCGTGCTCAGCCTGCCCTTCCACCTGCTGTTTGCGGTCACCGGCGCGCTGCTGTGCCTGGTGTTCCTGCAGATGGCCGCGCTCAACCCGCTGATCTACGACGGCAAGCTGCTGGCCGCGCTGCCGGCGGCGATGGATACCGCGCCGATCCGCGCGGCCGCCGGCGAGCCGGTGCGGGCCGGCAGCCTGGCGATGCTGCATGCCCGTGCGATCGCCGTGGCCAACGACCAGGGCCAGGCGCGCTTCGAACCGGCGTACCTGAAGCTGGCCAACGCCGGTGATGCCAACGCAGTGATCGAGATCACCGGCGACGGCGGGGTGTCGTTGGGTCCGTTGGGTGCCGTGGCGCTGGACGCCAATACCGGCGATGTCCTGCACACCCAGCTGCCGGGCCGGCGCGATGCCAACCACGCCACGCTGGCGACGGCGTATGCCCTGCATTTCGGCGAGTTCGGCAACGGCCTGGTGCCCTGGCTGTATTTCGCACTGGGCCTGGGCGGTGCCTTCCTGTTCTATTCGGGCAACCTGCTGTGGATCGAGTCGCGGCGCAAGCGCCGGCAGCAGGCCCAGGGCCGCGCCCAGATCAACATGGCGCGCGCCACGGTCGGGGTGTGCATCGGCCTGTGCGTGGCCATCTCGGCCGCCTTCGTCGGCGTGCAGCTGCTGGAACACCTGGCCCCCGCGCACGCCGACACCGGCATGCGCTGGATCTGTTTCCTGGTCTGGGGCGGCTGCGCCCTGTGGGCGGCGCTGCGCGCGCCGTGGCAGGCCGCACGCGAGCTGCTGTGGGCCGCGGCGATCGTCACCGCGCTGATCCCGCTGGTGCATGGCGCAATGAGCGGGCTGTGGCTGTGGACCAGCGCGCTGCGCGGCTATTGGCCGCTGTTCTGGGTGGACGGGGTGGCGCTGGCCATGGCCATCGGGTTTGCCGCGATGGCGCGCGCCAGCAGCCGGCGCGCGATCCACGGCGAGCCGAACAGTGTGTGGTCGCGACCGCAGCCCCTGGCCGCGCCCGCGCCGTGACCGCCGACGCGGCGCCCCGTGCGCCGCGCCCTCGCCCGCCGGATCCTTGTGCGGGCGGGCTTTCAGAAACCTTCAGGCGTTCTTCCAGCACTTCAGTCGCCTCCGTGGCGTAGTCGGGCTCCCCTTCAAGGAGCCCAACCATGCACACCCGTCCCTACCGATGCGCCGCCCTGATCCTGTCCTGGCTCGCCTGCCTGCCAGTGGCGGGACGCGCCGCGCCGCCCTCACCGGATCCCGCCCCACTGGCCGCCCTGGAAGCGGCCATCGCCACCGACGACATCAAGCAGGTCACCAGCGTGCTGCTGCTGGTGGACGGACAGATCGCCTACGAGCACTACTTCAACGGGGCCAGCGCCGACACGCTGCATGATGTGCGTTCGGCCAGTAAAAGCGTCACCGCCATGCTGGTCGGCGCGGCCATCGGCGATGGCCACCTGCCGGGGGTGAAGGCGCGGGTGTACGACTACTTTCCCGAATTCACCGCCACCCATCCGGTCGATCCACGCCTGCGCGCGACCACCCTCGAAGACCTGCTCACCATGAGCAGCCTGTGGGAGTGCGACGACGAGAACGCGTTCTCGGCCGGCAACGAGGAACGCATGTACGTCACCGAGCGCTGGCTGGACTTCGCCCTGGCGCTGCCGGTGAAAGGTTTCGCGCCGTGGATGACGCGCCCTCAGGACAGCCCGCATGGGCGTGCCCACGCCTACTGCACGGCCAATTCGTTCGTGCTTGGCGCCGTGTTGGAACGCGCCACGAAGCGGCCGCTGGCCGACTATGCCGCGCAGGCGCTGGAGCGTCCGCTGGGGATCACCGCCAGCCGATGGAACCGTTCGCCGGAAGGCATCGGCATGGGCGGCGGCGGCACCCGCTACCGCAGCCGGGACCTGGCACGTCTGGGCGAGTTGGTGCTGGCCGGTGGGCGTTGGCAGGGCAAGGCACTGATCCCGGCCGACTACGTGACCGCGATGCTCAGCGCACAGGCCAGCACCGGCGATGGCAGCGACTACGGATACCAGTGGTGGGGCCTGAAACTGCCCGTGCAGGGCCGGGAGACGACGCTGTGGGCGATGTCCGGCAACGGCGGCAACTACGTGTTCGTGATCCCGGACAGAAAGCTGGTGGCGGTCATCACCAGCACGGCCTACAACCGCAGCTACGCCCACCCGCAGTCGCGGCGCATCCTTACCGGGTTCCTGCTGCCCGCGCTGGACTGAGCCCGTCCAGATCGCCTGGCCGCCACCCGGCGGCCAGGACCTGCGCGCGCTGCGCACCGACATCGGCCTCGATCCGGGCCAGCAACGGTGGCCACCCGGGTGTCGCGCGCAGCGGCGCGAACAGCGGGGTCGCGCGCAGCCAGGCGGCATCGCGGAAGCCCGCGTCCACCGCACGCTGCAGGTCGGCCACGGCGGCCTCCGTGTTGCCCTGGGCCTGGTGCAGCAGGGCGCGTTCAAGGGCCATGTCCGACCAGCCATCCCCAGTGTCGCCGGCCTGCGCCTGCAGCTGCGCGGCGATCCACGTCGGCGTGGCCGGTACGGTGCCGTACAGGCCGGCCAGGGTCTGCCCCATTGATTGCTGCGGACGCAGCTCCCGGCCGCGCTCGAAGGCCTGCGCCGCGCCCGCGGCGTCGCCCTGCATCAGCAGCATCTCGCCCTGCAGGCGGAACAACTGCGGATGCGGCGTACCGCGCGCAAGCGCCTGCTGCAGCGCCGCCCGTGCCCGGTCCGCATCGCCCATGAGCAGCAGGCTGCGCGGCCAGGCGATGTTGGCGAACACGTTGTCGGGGAACAGCTGGAAGTTGCGTTCGTGGCGACGTGCAGCGGCGTCGGTGAAGCCGAGCAGTTCCAGCTCGCGCGCGACCTGCACCTCACGGAAGCGGACGCGCTCGGGCGCGCGCAGCGAGAGGTTGGCCTGCAGGGCCTGTGCAAGGTGGCCCTGTTCCTGCTGCAGGTACGCCAGCGAGGCGCGGGTGCGCTCATCGTCCGGGTCGCGCTGCAGCGCCCGCTGGTAGTCGGCGATCGCGCGCGGCATCGCCCCCAGGCAGTCATGGGCATATCCGCGCGCGGCGAGTGCGGCGGCATCGTCCGGTGCGGCGCGCAGCACCCGGTCCGCTTCGACCAGGGCCTGCTGCGCACGCTCGGCGGGACCATTGAACAGGCAGGTCTCGGCTGCCAGCGCACGTGCCAGCCCGCGTCGTGCGGCTGGCAGGTCCGGATCGACCTGCAGCGCCTGCCGGTACAGCGCGAGGGCGCGCGCGTTGTTGCTGGCCTGGCCGATACCGGCGTAGTGGTCGGCACGTTGCAGCAGCGCGTCGGCCGGCGAGCGCGGGGCGGCGGTGGGCCACGCGATCACGGCCACGGCCGCAGCGACAATCACTGCACTGGTAACGCCAGTGGCCCCGCGCCAGCCCCAGCGCCGCGCCACACGAGGTGCACGGCTCGCTGGCGTGTGCACGACCGGCTGCACGGGCGCGCAGAGCTGATAACCGCGGCCGCGGACCGAGCGCACATACCGTGGACGGCGGCTGTCATCGCCCAGCGCCTGGCGCAGCAGCTTCACCCGCTGGCTGATCGCGTCTTCGCCGACCACCGCCGGGGCCCACACCTGCCCGGCGAGGGTATCGAAGCTCACCACGTCGGTGCCGTGGGCCAGCAGGCAGTCGAGCAGCCGCCAGCTCAGCCCGCTGACCGGCAGGACGGCATCACCGCGCCGCACCTGCTGCAGGGTGCGGTCGATCTCCAGGTCCAGCAGGCGCACGGTCTCCATGCGGCCAAGCATAGGGCACCGCGCAACCGCCCCGCAGGTGCCGTTGGTCTCCCGCCATGCAACGCGCCCCCGCTCACCGTGCATTGCCGGTGGCGGGCGTAACGTGCCGGTTTCCCCGCCTTCCCGCACTGCCATGACCGACCTGCATATCGACCGTCTCGACCACCTGGTACTCACCGTGGCCGACATCGACACCACCTGCGATTTCTACCAGCGCGTGCTGGGCATGGCCGTGGAGACCTTCGGCGCCGGGCGCACCGCGCTGCGCTTCGGGCTGCAGAAGATCAACCTGCACGCGCACGGCCGCGAGTTCGACCCCAAGGCGCTGCGCCCCACCCCCGGTTCGGCGGACCTGTGCCTGATCACCTACGCCCGCATGGACGAGATCCTGGCCCACCTGCAGGCGCAGCAGGTGGACGTGGAAGACGGCCCGGTGCAGCGCACCGGCGCCACCGGGCCGATCCTGTCGGTGTATTTCCGCGATCCGGATGGCAACCTGATCGAGGTGTCGCACTACCTGGACTAAGGCAGGAACGGCGCGGCCATTGCCTGCAGCAGGCTGCCCTGTGCGTCGTCGCCGGTCAGCTCCCAGGTGAACACCCCGCGCAGCGCGGCGGACTTGGCGAACGCTGCACGTATGCCAATCGAGGTCGGGTCTTCATAGCTGATGAAGATCCGTTCGGTCGGGTTGTACAGCCAGGGGCTCTGCGCCACCGGATGCCAGTGCCGCTGCCAGCCGGGCGTGTCCAGGAACGTGCTGCGGATGCGCCGCCAGTCGCCGGCGTCGAACGGGGCGCTGTAAGGCTGGTACAGGCCATCGTTGTCGCCCGCAGTGACGCGGAAACCGCGCCCATAGAACGGCACGCCCAGCACCAGTTTGCTGGCCGGCACGCCCTGCTGCTGGTAGTAGGCCACGGCGCCTTCCACGTTGTTCCACCGCCGCTGCGCCGGGGCCAACGGATCGTCGGTCACCTCACGCAGCGGCGCATTGAAGGTGGAGACGGCCGAGAAGCCGGTGCCCATGTCGTAACTCATCAGGTTGATGAAATCGAGCCGTTCGCCCAGTTCCCTCAGCTCGTAGCTGCGCGCAGGATCGTAGGCGCCGTCGGTCTGCACGCGGCCGGCCGGCAGCGCGGCGGTCAGCAACAGGTGCTGGCCACGGGGCGTGCCGACCGCATCGAGCTGGCGACGGAATTCCTGCACCAGCAGGGTCATGTTGCGGCGGTCCTGCGGGCGGTCGGTGATGTCGGTCGGGCCGCCATACACCGGGAATTCCCAGTCGATGTCCACGCCGTCGAAACTGCCGCGGTGCGTGTCGAAGAACAGCGCCACGCAGGACGCAACAAACCGCGCGCGGCTGTCGGCCGTCAACGCCGCGTCGGAGAAGCCGCCGGCGTTCCAGCCGCCGATCGAGATCAGGGTATGCAGCTTCGGGTGCGCACGCTTGAGCGCCGCCAGCGCCGTGAAATGCGCGTCCGCCTGCGGCCCCACCACGCACCTGCCCGCGTCGATGGTGGCGAATGCGTAGAACAGATGGGTGAGCGTGTCGGCCGGTATGTCCGCGACCGGATAGCGTTCGGCCGAGCCGCCCGGGTAGTACGCCCCGATCACCTTCGACGGGGGTTCGGCAGCAGAGGCGGCCAGCGAGAGTGCTGCGGCGGCGCAGGCGACAAGAACGGCAAGGCGCTGACGGAACATGCAGACTCCAGAAGGGTCGATGACCGCGCCACGTTAGCAAATGCACACGCGTGCGACGACGGTATTGCAGGCCTTTTGACCCGATGTCCGGCGAAGTCGTCCAGCGGACACCAGCGCGCCGCCAGCATGTGCCAGCGCAGTGTCGCGCAGGTCAATCGCGGCATCGGGCAAGGCCCACTGATGTCCTGTTGCTCCGCCACGGCGTGCCGCTGCGACAGGCGACGGTGCGCCCGGATTCGGCCTATCCTGCGCACATGACCGACACTTCCGATCCACGCGACACCGCACCGGACACCGCCGCATGGGACGCGCTGGAAGCGCGTGCCTACGATGCCTTCGACCACGGCCAGCTGAAGCAGGCCAGTGCGCTGTTCGGCGAACTGACCACGCTGGCGCCCGAGGTGCCGTACCTGCATTACATGCGCGGCCTTGCCCACAAGTACCTGCGCGACTGGCCCGCCGCGCTGCAGCATGCCCTGCGCGCGCAGGCGCTGCATGGGTCGGCCGACGACGCCAGTGCCTGGAATGCCGGCATCGCCGCGACCGCGCTGGGCGACTGGGCCGAAGCGCGCCGGCAGTGGACCCGGTGCGGCATCGGCATTCCCGACGGCGACGGTCCGATCGAACGCGATTTCGGTCTGGTCAGCATCCGCCTCAATCCCTGGGGCAATGGTGAAACCGTGTTTGCACGGCGCATCGATGTGGTGCGCGCGCGATTGTTGAACGTGCCCCTGCCGGAAACCGGCCACCGGCTGTTCGACATCGTGCTGCATGACGGCGCCAAGACCGGCGAGCGCGCGCTGGATGACGGCACGGTGCCGGTGTTCAACGCCCTGCAGATCCTGCAGCGCTCGGACCACCGCACCTTCGTGGCCTTCATCCGCTGCCCGTCGGCCGATGACCTCGACGAACTGCAGGCGGCCGAACTGCCCGGCATCGGCTACGTGGAAGACTGGACCGCGTCGATCGTGTCGCTGTGCCTGCGGTGCAGCTATGGCGTCGGCCACCACCGCGACGATGCGGCCGACACCGATCACGATGACGGCGACGCCAGCAACGATGACTGGCAGGTCGAACGCAACCTGGGCATCGGCGCGCAGGGCAAGGCGGCGGTGGAGCGGCTGCTGGCCAACTGGGTGGCCGCGGGGCCGGGGCGCAGCGTCGATGCGATCGAGAGCCCGCCGTGCGAGGAAAGTGCACCGGAAGAAGGCACGGTGTGGTGGCGGGGCGTGGGCGACGATGAGGACGAGAGCGAGGCGTAGGCGCCTGCCTGGAGAGTATCGTCGGCCGGGTTACGGAACGACGGGCACAAAAAAGCGGGCCGAAGCCCGCTTTTTTGTTGTTCGAACGCGTGAGGCGCAAGGGGTGAGGACCAACGGTCCCCACCTACCGCGCCACCGGCCCGGCCGATTACTCGGCGACGGCGCCTTCGCCTTCTTCAACGGCCTTCATCGACAGGCGGATACGGCCCTGCTTGTCGACTTCCAGCACCTTGACCTTGACCACATCGCCTTCCTTCAGCACGTCGCCGACCTTCTCGACGCGGTCGCTGGAGATCTGCGACACGTGCACCAGGCCGTCCTTGCCCGGCAGGATGGTGACGAACGCACCGAAGTCCATGATCTTGGCGACCTTGCCTTCGTAGATGCGACCCGGCTCGACGTCCGAGGTGATCTGCTCGATGCGGGCCTTGGCAGCCTGCGCAGCGATGGCATTGACCGAGGCGATGACGATGGTGCCGTCATCCTGGATGTCGATCTGGGTGCCGGTTTCCTTGGTGATGGCCTGGATGGTCGAACCACCCTTGCCGATCACTTCGCGGATCTTGTCCGGGTGGATCTTGATGGTCAGCAGGCGCGGCGCGTAGTCCGACAGCTCCTGGCGCGGAGCGGTCAGGCCGTGGGCCATTTCGCCCAGGATGTGCAGACGGCCAGCCTTGGCCTGCTGCAGAGCCTGCTTCATGATCTCTTCGGTGATGCCTTCGATCTTGATGTCCATCTGCAGGGCGGAGATGCCCTCAGCGGTACCGGCGACCTTGAAGTCCATGTCGCCCAGGTGATCTTCGTCACCCAGGATGTCGGACAGGACGACGAAGCGCTCGCCTTCCTTGACCAGACCCATGGCGATACCGGCCACCGGCGACTTCACCGGCACGCCGGCGTCCATCAGGGCCAGCGAGGAACCGCAGACCGAGGCCATCGACGAGGAGCCGTTCGACTCGGTGATTTCCGACACGACGCGGATCGTGTACGGGAAGGATTCCAGCGACGGCATCACTGCCAGCACGCCGCGCTTGGCGAGGCGGCCGTGGCCGATTTCGCGACGCTTCGGGCCCATCATGCGGCCGGTCTCACCCACCGAGTACGGGGGGAAGTTGTAATGGAACAGGAAGTTGTCCTTGTACTCACCGGACACGGCGTCGATCACCTGACCGTCGCGGGCGGTGCCCAGCGTGATGGTCACGATGGCCTGCGTTTCACCGCGGGTGAACAGCGACGAACCATGGGTACGCGGCAGGATGCCGGTCTTCACGGCGATCGGGCGGACGGTGTCCAGCGCACGGCCGTCGATGCGGACCTTGGTGTCCAGCACCGAGTTGCGCATGGTGCTGTATTCCAGCTCGCCGAATTCCTTCGACAGCTCGGCCGGGTTCCAGCCTTCAGCGGCCACGCGGCCGGCGAGCGACTCGATCACGTCCTTCTTGATCGCCGAGATGGCGTCGCGGCGCTGCAGCTTGTCGCGCACCTGGAAGGCTTCGCCCAGACGCGGGCCGATGGCTTCCTGCAGGGCGCTGATCAGCACGTCGTTCTTGGCCGGGGCAACCCAGGTCGACGGCTTGGTGCCGGCTTCCACGGTCAGCTCGTTGATCGCGTTGATGACCTTCTGCATTTCGCGGTGACCGAAGGTCACGGCGCCCAGCATCACGTCTTCGGACAGCAGCGCGGCTTCGGATTCCACCATCAGCACGGCGTTGGCGGTACCGGCGACAACCAGTTCCAGCTCCGAATCCTTCAGTTCGGTCACGGTCGGGTTGAGGATGTACTCACCGTTCTTGTAACCCACCTTGGCAGCGGCGATCGGACCCTTGAACGGGGTACCGGCCAGCGACAGTGCAGCCGAGGCGCCGATCAGCGCGGCGATGTCGCCGTCGATGTCCGGGTTCAGCGACATCACGGTGGCGATGATCTGAACTTCGTTCTTGTAGTCTTCCGGGAACAGCGGACGGATCGGGCGATCGATCAGGCGCGAAATCAGCGTCTCTTTTTCGGTCGCGCGGCCTTCGCGCTTGAAGAAGCCACCCGGGATACGGCCACCGGCGTAGAACTTCTCCTGGTAGTCACAGGTCAGGGGGAAGAAGTCCTGGCCCTCACGCGCGCTCTTGGCAGCCACGGCGGAGACCAGCAGCACGGTGTCGTCGAACTTGACGATGACGGCGCCACCGGCCTGGCGGGCGATTTCGCCGGTCTCAAGCGTGACGGTGTGCTTGCCGTACTGGAAGGTTTTGGTGATTTTTGCCACGGGGGATGTCCTTGGGATGATGCTTTCTTCGAATGGACCGCGGGCGACCCTTGCCGCCGACGGGTGACCGGTTGTCCGGCCCAGGCGTTTGATGCGGTACTACCAAAACAAAACCGCGGCGCATTCCTGCGCCGCGGTTGGGATTCCTGCTTAGCGACGCAGGCCGAGCTTTTCGATCAGGGCCTTGTAACGCGGAGCGTCTTTCTTCTTCAGGTAGTCGAGCAGGCTGCGGCGGCGGTTGACCATCTGCAGCAGACCGCGGCGGCTGTGGTGATCCTTCTTGTGGGTCTTGAAGTGGCCGGTCAGCAGCTCGATGCGGGCGGTCAGCAGGGCGACCTGGACTTCCGGGGAGCCGGTGTCGGCGGCGCTGCGCTTGTTGTCTTCAATGACCTTCTGGGTGTCGATCGACATATCAGTTTTCTCTTGGATGCGTGGCCCGCAGAAACGTCCCATTGACGTACCGCGTGACTCGCCGTGAACGAAAGGATGAACCCGCAGAACGCGGGAAGCCTGAAAAGGCCGCGAAATTGTAACGGGCGCAGCCGTCCGGGACAAGGACCGGCTGCGCCGGGGTCAGCCCTGCCCGGCCAGGTTGAAGCGCCGCTGCGGCGCCAGCCGGCCGTTCTCATCGACCTGGCCCAGGCCCTGGATGGCCTCGTCCGGGCCGTACACCACGACCGTGCCCTGCGCCCAGGACGGGTCGCGCAGGCGCTGGCCCACGCAGAAGCGCGGGGTCTGTTCAGCGTCCAGGATGACCCGCGGATAGTGCGCCAGGCCGGCGTCCAGCGGCAGCAGCAAGGCATCGATGGCCGCTTCGTCGCCCTGCTCCACCAACGCCCGCAGGGTGTCCAGGGACACCATCGGCGCGTCGCGGAACGGGTCCACCCACAGCCGGCGCAGGCCGGCGATGTGTGCCCCGCAGCCCAGCGTCTCGCCAAGATCGCGGGCCAGGCTGCGGATATAGGTGCCTGAACCGCAGGTCACGCGCAGGCGCAGCCGGGTCGGTTGCTGCTCCAGTACCTCGATGGCGTGCACCTCCACCTGGCGCTCCGGGGCCTCGATGACCTCGCCGCGGCGCGCCTTCAGGTACAGCGGTTCGCCCCCCTGCTTGAGTGCCGAGTAGATCGGCGCGCGCTGCAGGATGCGCCCCTTCAAGGGGGCCAGTGCAGCCTCCAGCGCATCGGCGCTGATCGCCGGCACCGGCCGTTCGCGCAGCACCGCACCATCGGAATCGTCGGTGTCGGTGGTCTGGCCCAGCACCACCTCGGCGTCGTAGGCCTTGGCCGAGCCCAGCAGCAGACCGGCAATCTTGGTGGCCTCGCCGAAGCACAGCGGCAACAGGCCGGTGGCCAGCGGGTCCAGGCTGCCGGTGTGGCCGCCCTTCTCGGCGCGGTACAGGCGCCGCGCGATCTGCAGCGCGGCGTTGGAGCTCATGCCGCCCGGCTTGTCGAGCAGCAGGATGCCGTCCAGGCGACGGAATGTAATTCGGGGTGCCATGTCGTGGTTTCACTCGGCGCCATGCGGCGCTGCCGGCAGGTCCGGCGGTCGACGGTGCGGTCGTGGTCGACCCGGGCACCGCCCCATAAGACAACAGCCCTTGCGGGCTGTTGGTCCATCAATCAGATTTCTTGCCGCTTTCGTCCGCGTCGCCATCCCCGGCGTCGTCCTCCGGCTGCCGGCTCTTTTCAGCCGCCAGCGTATCGGGCAGGTCACGCAGGATGTTGTCGATGCGCTCGCCGCGATCCACCGAATCATCGTAGTGGAAGTGCAGCTCGGGCACGTGGCGCAGCTTCATGGCACGCGCCAGTTCCATGCGCAGCCCCCAGGCCAGTTCCTTCAGGCCCTTCATGGCTTCTACCGAACGTTCGGGCATCAACGCGGTGACGAAGATCTTGGCATGCGCCATGTCACGGGTGATTTCCACGTCGGAGACGCTCACCGAAGGCAAGCCGTGTTCACGCACCGCGTTGTGCACGAGCGTTCCCAGTTCACGGCGGATCTGGGCGGAAACACGGTCGGTTCGATGGAAGGTCTTTGGCACGGTAGGCAGGCTCGTCTTGAAAAGGTGATGCGGATCAAACGGAAAGAACCGGACCGCGCGAGGCGGTCCGGCCTGGAACATTACAGGGTGCGCGGCACTTCGATACGCTCGAAGCACTCGATCTGGTCACCCGGCTTGACGTCGTTGTAGGCCTTCACGCCGATACCGCATTCGGTACCGTTGCGGACTTCCTCGACGTTTTCCTTGAAGCGGCGCAGCGATTCCAGCTCGCCTTCGAACACCACCACGCTGTCGCGCAGGACGCGGATCGGCTTGCTGCGCTTGACCGTGCCTTCGATGATCATGCAGCCAGCGACTGCACCGAACTTCGAGCTGCGGAACACATCGCGGACCTGGGCGATACCGATGATCTCTTCGCGAATTTCCACGCCGAGCAGACCGGAGGCCACCTGCTTCACCTGATCGATCACGTCATAGATGATCGAGAAGTAACGCAGGTCTACGCCGTTGGATTCAATGATGCGACGGGCCGAAGCATCCGCACGCACGTTGAAGCCGATCACGGTGGCCTTGGAGGCAACCGCCGAATTGGCGTCCGACTCGGTGATGCCGCCCACGCCGGAGTGGATCACGTTGATGCGGATGTCTTCGTTGGACAGCGCGACCAGTGCCTGGCTCAGCGCCTGCACCGAACCCTGCACGTCGGCCTTGATCACCAGGTTCAGCACCTGCTGGCCATCGCCCTTGCCCAGGGTTGCCATGATGTCTTCCATGCGGCTGCCGGCCGACTGCACCAGGCGCGATTCGCGGCGCTTGGTTTCGCGCTGCTGTGCGACGTCCTTGGCCAGACGCTCGTCTTCGACCACCACGAAATCATCGCCGGCATCCGGCACGCCGGACAGACCCAGCACCTGCACCGGAATCGACGGGCCAGCCTGGTCGGGCTGCTTGCCGGTTTCGTCGAACAGGGCGCGCACGCGGCCGTACTGGATACCGCAGACCAGGTAGTCGCCCTTCTTCAGCGAACCCTGCTGCACCAGCACGGTGGCGATCGGGCCGCGGCCCTTGTCCAGCGAGGACTCGATGACCACACCGCTGGCGCGGCCATCGGGCACGGCCTTCAGTTCGAGCAGTTCGGCCTGGACCGAGATCGCGTCGAGCAGGTCGTCGATGCCCAGGCCAGCCTTGGCCGAGATTTCGACCATCTGGATGTCGCCACCGAAGTCTTCGGACACGACCTGCTCACCGAGCAGCTCGTTCTTGACGCGCATCGGGTCGGCACCGGCCTTGTCGATCTTGTTGATCGCCACGATCAGCGGCACACCGGCCGAACGCGCATGCTGGATGGCTTCCTTGGTCTGCGGCATCACGCCGTCGTCGGCCGCCACCACCAGCACCACGATGTCGGTCAGCTTGGCACCGCGCGCACGCATCGACGTAAACGCCGCGTGGCCCGGGGTATCCAGGAAGCTGATCACGCCCTTCGGCGTTTCAACGTGGTACGCACCGATGTGCTGGGTGATGCCACCGGCTTCGCCCGTGGCGACCTTGGTGCGGCGGATGTAATCCAGCAGCGAGGTCTTGCCGTGGTCGACGTGGCCCATGATGGTGACCACCGGCGGACGTGCCGTCGGCTCGCCCTGGTTGCCACCGGCCAGCGCCAGCAGCGCGTCTTCGGCGTCGTTGGTGTTGGCACGGATCACGTTGTGGCCGAGTTCTTCGGTCACCAGCGCGGCGGTGTCGTGGTCGATGGTCTGGGTGATGGTCGCCATGACGCCCATCTTGAACAGCGCCTTGACCACGTCGCCGCCCTTCAGGGCCAGCTTCTGGGCCAGGTCGGCCACGGTGACGGTGTCGCCGATGGTGACGTCACGCACGATCGGAGCGACCGGACGTTCGAAACCATGGGCACCGCCGCCGCTGCGCGACTGGTTGCTGTCACGACGGCCGCCGTGCTGGGTACGCCCGGTCGGGCGACCACGCGAGTTGCTGTTGTTGCCGCGACGGGCACGGTCGGCAGCCGACAGGTGCAGCTGACCGGCGAAGCGGTTGCCACCCTCGTCGTCACGCTTGGCGCCCGGACGGTTGTTGTTGTTGTTCGAGTTGCGGTCGTCCGAACGCGGGGCCGGACGCGCAGCCGACGGCGCCGACGGGCGCGCGGCACGGGCCGGTGCATCGGCGGCAGCGGCCGGCTTGGCAGCGGCAGGTGCCGGTGCAGGCGGTGCGTTCTTGGCCGCTTCCGCAGCCGCTTCGGCAGCCTTGCGCTCGGCTTCGGCACGCTCCTTGGCGTCGATTTCTTCCTGACGCTTGCGGGCGATTTCCTCGTCGCGTGCACGGTCCTTTTCGGCCAGTGCGCGCTGCTCGTCCAGATTGCGCTGGCGGGATTCCTCCAGCTTGCGCAGGATGTCGGCGCGCTCTTCATCCGCCGTCATCGGCTTGCCGCTGGCGTCCTTCATGTAGGTGCGCTTCTGGCGCACTTCCACGTTGACAGTGGTCTTGCTGCGGCCGGCGCTGACGGTCACTTCCTGCAACTTGCGACGGTTGAGGGTGATCTTCTTGGCGGCGTCGTCGGTGCTCTCGACGGGCTGCTCGGTCTTGCCGTGCGAACGACGAAGGAAGCCCAGGAGCTTCACCTTCTCGGTGCTGGTCACGACCTGGTCGGGACCGCTGAACTTCATGCCGGCTTCGGCAAGCTGTACAAGCAGTTTATCGACCGGGGTGTTGACCAGTTCGGCAAGCTTGCGGATGGTGGTTTGCTGCGACATTCGGATCCTATGATCTGGTTGGCGCTCCCTCGAAACGTGCGAAGGCAGCGCGGAGTCTAAGCCCTGAGCGGGTCAGGGCACTGTTCATCGCTGGCTCATTCGCCGCGCTCCAGGCGGGCGATCTCCTCGGCTCGGGCGGCCAGGATCAGGGCGGCGGCGCGCTCCTGGTCCAGGTCCTCGATACCGAACTCGAGGATCTCGTCGGCGGCCAGGTCCGACAGGTCCTCACTGGTACGCACGCCATGACCGGCCAGGGCGTAGGCAGTTGCCTCGTCCATGCCTTCCAGGGCGAGCAGGTCGTCGGACGGCGAACCGTCTTCCAGACCTTCTTCCACCGCCAGCGCCTCGTTGAGCAGCGCATCGCGGGCACGGGCACGCAGTTCTTCGACGATGTCTTCGTCGAAGCCTTCCACGGCCAGCAGTTCGCCGACCGGGACGTAGGCGATTTCTTCCACGGTGTTGAAGCCTTCGGTCACCAGGATGGCGGCGATTTCTTCATCCACTTCCAGCTTGTCCATGAACAGCTGGCGGGCAACGCCCTGCTCTGCCTCGGACTTGGCGGTCACCTGGTCCTGGGTCATCACATTGAGCTGCCAGCCGGTCAGGCGGCTGGCGAGGCGCACGTTCTGGCCGCCCTTGCCGATCGCCTGGGCCAGGCGCTCTTCAGCGACGGCCAGGTCCATGGAGTGCTTTTCTTCGTCGACGATGATCGACTGCACTTCCGCCGGCGCCATCGCGTTGATGACGAAGTTGGCCGGGTTCTCGTTCCACAGCACGATGTCCACGCGCTCGCCGTTGAGCTCGTTGGACACGGCCTGGACGCGCGAACCGCGCATGCCGATGCAGGCACCGATCGGATCGGTACGCGAATCGTGGGCCAGCACGGCGATCTTGGCGCGGTCGCCCGGGTCACGTGCACAGGCCTTGATCTCGACCAGGCCCTGGCCGACTTCCGGCACTTCGAGTTTGAACAGTTCGATCATGAATTCCGGGGCGGCGCGGCTGATGAACAGCTGCGGGCCACGCGGCTCCGAACGGACTTCGGCCAGGTAACCGCGGACGCGGTCGCCGGCGCGCAGGACGTCGCGCGGAATGCCCTTGTCCTTCGGGATGAAGGCTTCGGCGTTGCCACCGAGGTCCACATAGATGTTGCCGCGCTCGGCGCGCTTGACCACACCGGTGACCAGTTCGCCAACGCGGTCCTTCCATGCATCCACGACCTGCTGGCGCTCGGCTTCGCGCACGCGCTGGACGATGACCTGCTTGGCGGCCTGGGCAGCGATGCGGCCGAAGTCGGGGTTTTCGATCTGTTCTTCGATGTAATCGCCAACTTCGACGCCTTCGGCTTCGTCGATGGCATCCATCAGGCGGATCTGGCGGTCCGGGGACTCCATGACCACGTCATCGGCCACCACTTCCCAGCGGCGGAAGGTTTCGTAGTTGCCGTCCTTGTGGTCGATCGACACACGGGCCAGCACTTCTTCGTCGGGGTAGCGCTTTTTCGCGGCCGACGCCAATGCTGCCTCGATGGCATCGAAGATCACTTCACGCGGAACGCCCTTTTCATTGGCGACCGCATCCACTACCAGCAAAAGTTCCTTGCTCATTGGCTCACTCCGCGCGCGGCTTTTTGGCCGCCGGCTCGTTGGATGGTTTCTTGTTCGCCTTGCCACCCTGCTTGGGTGCCGGGCCAGTCGGTTTGGTCGGAGCCAGGCCGAGGGCGGCCCAGTCCGGCATGATGCGTGCCTTGTCGATATTCTCGACGTCGGCGGTGAACGGGGCGTTGTCGACCTTGAAGGTGACGGTACCCTGCTCGTTGTCTACAGCGAGAATCTCGCCCTGCAGGCGACGACGGCCGTCCTGCGGGAGCTTGAGCGTGACCTTGGCCGATTCGCCGATGGCACGCTCGAATTGTTCTGCGGTGAACAGCGGGCGATCCACACCGGGAGAGGAAACTTCCAGGGTGTAATTGGCGCTGATCGGGTCTTCGACGTCCAGCTGCGCGGACACTTCGCGGCTCACGCGTTCGCAGTCGTCGATGTTGACGATACGCTCGGGCTGTTCGGCCAGCGGCACGTCGATGTAAAGGCGCAGCGTCGCACCACCCGGGGCAGTGAGATATTCCACGCCCAGCAGCTCGAGACCCAGCGACTGAACGGTGGGGGCGAGCAGATTCGCGATTTCGGTTGCCTTGTCGCTCACAGTCGGCCTTGATTCGTTGAAAGAGATACGGGTTGGCCAGTCACGCTGGCCGGGCTCTACTGAACATGTTCCGGAAACAACAAAGGGCCCGCTGGGCCCCTTGTCCGGTACAACTCCGGTCATGCTGGATTCCGGTAGCGGGAATACACGCGGCGTGTATTCCTGCGAGCCCAGTCTTCCGGGGGGTCACGGCGGCCTGGTTACAGGGTGCCGTTCCTGGAAGCCGGTCGCGGGCCGCATTCACATCCGTTGAAAGGATACGCATGGTCAGTCCGCTAAGCCGCTGATGATAGCCGTTGCACCGCGCTGGTGCAATGGCTTGGGGTCTTTGCGGCGTGGGAATTGGGAAACCTGAACGGGCTGGCGGGGCGTGGCGCGCAGGTCAAAGGCCGGGCTGGACGCTGGCGTCGCGGGCCCCGGCGCGGGTGGATTGGCGGGACACGCCGCAAGTACGTCCCTGTAGGCTCGTTCGCGCCATCCATGGCGCTCTACGGTCCCGCCGACCCACCCGCACCGGCACCTGGATGCAGACGAGCCAGTCGTTGAGATCAAGCAAGGCAGCGCTACGCGCCAGCAGCCAAGCTGGATCCCTACCCCACTCCACCCCAACCCCACACCACCACCCACCCAACAAAACACCCGACCAACACCTCAGCAGCGACACGACACGACGAAAGCAAGCGAAAGCAGAGCCAGCCGTTGATCTTCGTTGCGCACCGACATTCTACGGAGGCGCTGGCATGGGTGGGTTTGCGGGGCCCTCCAGCGCATGGATGCGCTGGCGGAGCTTACACGGACGTACTTGCAGCGTGCCCCGCGGGCCCGCCCATGCCAGCGCCCTCCCAGATGCCGGCACACCGAATTTGATCTTGCTCTGGCTTAAGCCTTTGCTCCGCCCTTGCCTCGAGAAAAAACACCCCCCCCACAACGAAAAAAGCGACCCCGTTTCCGGAATCGCTTTTTCGTCTACTGCATCTGCACTGCAGATTTTCTGTGGTAGCGGGGGCAGGATTTGAACCTGCGACCTTCGGGTTATGAGCCCGACGAGCTGCCAGACTGCTCCACCCCGCAGCAGAAGCGGAATTGTAAGGGAGTTTTCATCCCCGTGCAACCCCTTGGTGAAACTTGGTACATCGCGCCCTGGAAGATTGGCCGACCAACGGTCGGCTCTACCGAGCCTGCAACGAAAAAAGCGACCCCGTTGCCGGCGTCGCTTGATTCGTCCACTGTCTCCGGCTTGCACCGGAGCTATATGGTAGCGGGGGCAGGATTTGAACCTGCGACCTTCGGGTTATGAGCCCGACGAGCTGCCAGACTGCTCCACCCCGCAGCAGAAGCGGATGAGCCGGTGTACCAACCAACGGTGGGTACGTTGCAACGATGTTCTGGCGAAACCGCTGCAGCAACAACTCAGGAAACGAATATTACACGATTTGCGCAGTTTTGTATCGTTTTTTACGCAAGATGTGCAAATGCCTGCTGGCACCACACCATGATCGGGTTCCACGACAGGCCCAGGGCCAGCAGCGCCAAGGCATTCACGCCCAGCACCACGCCCAGCACGCGGTCGTTGTTGGCCGGCAGCGGTTCGCCCACCGGCTCATCGAAGTACATCACCTTGATCACGCGCAGGTAGTAGAAGCAGCCGACCACCGCGCACAGCACGCCCAGGATCGCCAACCACAGCATGCCGCCGTTGATCGCCGCGCCCAGCACGGCCAGCTTGGTCCAGAAGCCCAGGAACGGCGGGATACCGGCCATCGACGCCATGATGCACAGCACCAGGCCGGCCATCCACGGGTTGCGGGCGTTCAGACCCTTGAAGTCGTCGATGTTCTCGGCTTCAAAGCCGCTGCGCGACAACGCGATGATCGCGCCGAAGCCGGCGGTCGACATGATCGCGTAGCTCAGGGCATAGAACAGCGCCGCCGCGTAACCCTGCTCGCCACCGCCAGCAATGCCCAGCAGCAGGAAGCCGATGTGCGACACGGTCGAGTAGGCCAACATGCGCTTGAGGTTGGTCTGCGCGATCGCCATCAGGTTGCCGATCACCAGCGACAGCGCCGCCAGGCCGCCAATCAGGTACTTCCACTCGTCCGACAGCGGGCCCACGCCCACTTCCAGCAGGCGGTAGGCCATGCCGAACGCGGCCAGCTTCGGTGCCGAGCTGATGAACAGCGCGATCGGCGCCGGTGCGCCCTGGTACACGTCGGGCAGCCACATGTGGAACGGTGCCGCGCCCAGCTTGAAGGCCACACCGGCAATCATGAACACCGCGCCGGTCAGCAGCAGCACGCGCTCTTCCGAATGCGGAATGGCGGCGTGGATCGCGTCCAGATGCAGCGAACCGGTCGCGCCGTAGATCAGCGACATGCCGTAGAGCAGCAGGCCCGAGGCCAGCGAACCCAGCACGATGTACTTCATCGCCGCTTCGGAGGCCAAACCGTTCTCACGGTTGCTGGCCACCAGTGCGTAGGAACACAGGGCCAGCAGTTCCAGGCCCAGGTACACCATCAGCAGGCTGCCGGCCGACACCAGGATCATCATGCCGGCGGTGCCGAACAGGATCAGCACCGGAATCTCGCCCTGGTACAGCTTGCGCTCGCGCAGGTAGCTCCAGCCGTAGATCAGGGTCAGGCCACTGCACAGCACGATCACGGTCTTCATCACGTCCGCCGCGGTATCGCGGACGAACATGCCGTGGAAGACCTCGCCCTGCCCGCCCACTCCGGTGGCGAGCATGAACAGCACCGCGGCCAGCGCGGCGACCGACAGCAGGTGGGTCCAGATCTTGTTCTTCTCACTGATGAACAGATCCAGGATCAACAGGGCGAACGCACTACCAATCAGCACCAGCTCGGGAGCGAGCGGCGGCAGGTCGGCGGCGGTCAACGGCAACAGCGGCGAGGTGGTCATCATCAAATCCTGGAATCAATACTCTCGACGGCCCGATTACAGCAGCTTGCTGGATGCGATCTGCATCGCCAGCTTCGCGATCGAGGGCTCCATCAGGTCGGTCAGCGGCTTGGGGTACAGGCCCAGGGCAAGCGTGCCCACGGCAAATACACCCAACACCAGCCACTCGCGACCGTTGATGTCCTTCAGTTCGGCGACATGGGCATTGGCCACTTCACCGAAGAACACGCGCTTGTACAGCCACAACGTATAGGCCGCCGTGATCACCAGGGTGCTTGCCGCACCCAGTGCCAGCCACGGATTGCGCTGGAAGCTGGCCATGATGATCATGAACTCACCGACGAAACCGCTGGTACCCGGCAGGCCGGCATTGGCCATGAAGAACAGCATGGCGAAGGTGGCAAACCACGGCATCACATTGACCACGCCGCCGTAATCGGCGATGCGGCGGCTGTGCATGCGGTCGTAGAGCACGCCGACGCAGGAGAACATCGCACCGGACACGAAGCCGTGCGACACCATCTGCACCATCGCACCCTGCAGGCCCAGGCGGGCCGCGTCTGGGTTGCCGGCATCACGTACCAGCCACAGCGCGATGAAGGTACCCAGGGTGACAAAGCCCATGTGCGCGATCGACGAATAGGCGATCAGCTTCTTCATGTCGTCCTGCACCAGGGCGACCAGGCCGACGTAGATCACTGCGATCAGCGACAGCGTGATCACCAGCCAGGCCCATTCCTGCGATGCGTCCGGGACGATCGGCAGGTTGAAGCGCAGGAAACCGTAGCCACCGATCTTCAGCGCGATGGCCGCCAGGATCACCGAACCGGCAGTCGGCGCCTCCACGTGCGCGTCGGGCAGCCAGGTGTGCACCGGGAACATCGGCACCTTGACCGCGAAGGCGATCAGGAAGGCGAAGAAGATCCAGGTCTGTTCCTTGCCCGACAGCTGCAGCTGGTACAGGTCGGCCAGCTGGAAGCTGCCGCCCTTCAGGTACAGGTAGATCAGGGCCACCAGCATCAGCACCGAGCCGAGGAAGGTGTACAGGAAGAACTTCAGGGCGGCGTAGATGCGACGCGGACCACCCCAGACACCGATGATCAGGAACATCGGGATCAGCATGGCTTCGAAGAACACGTAGAACAGCATCGCGTCGGTGGCAGCGAAGATGCCGACGGTGACGCCTTCCAGGATCAGGAAGGCCGCCACGTACTGGTTGACGCGCTTGTCGATGGCGCTCCAGGCGCCGATCAGGGCCAGCACCGACACCAGGGTGGTCAGCAGGATCAGCGCGATCGCGATGCCGTCCACGCCCAGGTTGTAGCCGATCTTGTAGGCGGGGATCCAGGCGCGGGTTTCGACGAACTGCAGCGCGTCGTTCCCCACGTCGTAGCCGCTGAGCAGCGACAGGCTGGCCACGAAGGTCAGCACCGCTACGCCCAGCGACGCCCAGCGGGCGGTTTGGGCGTCACGGATGGCAAGGATCAAGGCACCGCCGAGGATCGGCAGCCAGATGAGAACACTGAGTAGGGGCCAGTTCGACACGTCTTCTTATTCCGTACAGGTCATCAACGCAGGTAATGCATCAGGACGCCCAGAAGGGCAATCAGGCCGATGATCATCGCGAAGGCGTAGTGATAGAGGAAACCGGATTGGGTGCGACGCAGCAGGTTGGCCGCCAGATCGATCAGGCGAGCCGAACCGTTGACCACCACACCATCGACGATATTCGTGTCGATCGCGCGCGAAACCTTACCCAGCTTGATGCCGCCACCGGCGAAACCGCCGATCCACAGCTTGTCGAAGCCGTACTTGTTCTCCAGCACCGATACCAGCGGCGCGAAGGTCGAACGGGCCTTGCCCGCCAGCTCCGGCTTCCACAGGTAGAACAGCACCGCCAGCAGGAAGCCGGCCACGGTCAGGAAGAAGGCCGGGGCCATCATGCCGTGCAGCGCGAACGCGACCGGACCATGGAACTCTTCGGCCAGCGCACCGATGGTGTCACGGGACGGGTTGTAGAAGTCCACGATGCCGGTGAAGAACGAATGCACCTGGCCCGGGATCGCGTGCTCGGCATGCGCGCCCTTCCAGTCCGTGCCGTACAGCATCGGACCGATACCGAAGAAGCCGATCACGATCGAGGGGATCGCCAGCAGGATCAGCGGCAGCGTCACCACCCACGGGGTTTCGTGCGGCTCATGCGGACCGTGGCCATGGCCGTGGTCATCATGGTGCGCGTCGCCGTGGTGGGCATCGGCGGCATGGGCGTCGACCGCATGCGCGTCGGCAGGGTGATCGTCATGGCCGTGCGCGTGGGCGTGATCGTCATGCGCGTCGCGGAAGCGTTCCTTGCCATGGAAGGTCAGGAACAGCAGGCGGAAGCTGTAGAAGCTGGTCACGATGACGCCGCCCAGCACGGCCCAGTACCCGTAGGTGGCCACCCAGCTGTGCGACACGTGCGCGTGGTGCTGCGCCGCCTCGATGATGGTGTCCTTGGAGTAGAAGCCGGAGAAGAACGGCGTACCGACCAGGGCCAGCGTACCGATCCACATGGTCACGAAGGTGATCGGCATGTACTTGCGCAGGCCGCCCATCTTGCGCATGTCCTGCTCGTGGTGCATCGCGATGATGACCGAGCCGGCACCCAGGAACAGCAGCGCCTTGAAGAAGGCGTGGGTCATCAGGTGGAACACGGCGGCCGAATAGGCCGACACACCCAGCGCCACGGTCATGTAGCCCAGCTGGGACAGCGTGGAGTACGCGACGACGCGCTTGATGTCGTTCTGCACGATGCCGATCAGGCCGGTGAAGAACGCGGTGGTGGCACCGATGAACAGCACGAAGTTCAGCGCGGTCTGCGACAGCTCGAACAGCGGCGACATGCGGGTGACCATGAAGATACCCGCGGTCACCATGGTCGCGGCGTGGATCAGCGCCGAGATCGGGGTCGGGCCTTCCATCGAGTCCGGCAGCCACACGTGCAGCGGCACCTGGGCCGACTTGCCCATTGCACCGATGAACAGGCAGATGCAGATGATGGTGGCGATGGACCAGATCACCGGGGCGTCCAGCACCTGGTACGAGGTGCCGAACAGGGTGATCGCGCCGGACCAGATCTGCATCTGTGCCTGCGGGCTGCCCAGGATCGGCGCATTGGCGAACACGGTGGCGTAGTCCAGCGAGCCGAACACCCACAGCACGCCGGCGATGCCCAGGATGAAGCCGAAGTCACCCACGCGGTTGACCAGGAACGCCTTCATGTTGGCGAAGATCGCGGTCGGGCGCTTGAACCAGAAACCGATCAGCAGGTACGACACCAGGCCCACTGCTTCCCAGCCGAAGAACAGCTGCAGGAAGTTGTTGCTCATCACCAGGGTGAGCATGGAGAAGGTGAACAGCGAGATGTAGCTGAAGAACCGCTGGTAGCCCGGGTCATCCTGCATGTAGCCGATGGTGTACACGTGCACCAGGAACGACACGAAGGTCACCACAACCATCATCATGGCCGTCAGCTTGTCGATCATGAAACCGACATGCGCCGAGTACTGGCCGACTTCGAAGAACGTATAGATGTTCTCGTTGTACGGCTGTGCGCCGCCCCACAGCAGCATGTACAGCACGTAGCTGGACATGAGGCAGCTGGCGCCGACGCCCAGGATGGTGACCGTCTGCGCGCCAAGGCGACCGACCTGCCGGCCGAACAGGCCAGCGATGATGCTGCCGATCAGCGGTGCAAGCACCACTGCGATCAACAGACTCTTGGAGAGAGTGATTTCCATCTACGGATCAGCCCTTCAGCGAGTCGACTTCGCCGACATTGATGGTGCGGCGATTACGGAACAGGGTTACCAGGATCGCAAGACCGATCGCGGCCTCGGCCGCGGCGACGGTGAGGATGAAGAACACGAACAGCTGGCCGGCCGTGTCACCCAGTTCCCGCGAGAACCCGACGAAATTGATGTTGACCGACAGCAGCATCAGCTCGACCGACATCAACAGCACGATGATGTTCTTGCGGTTGAGGAAGATGCCGGCGAGGCTGATGCAGAACAGCAGCGCGCCCAGCGCCAGGATATGGCCGAGGGTGATCATGGCGTTGCCTCCTCGTCGCTGGACGGCTTGGTGTTGGTATGGACCAACGGCTTTTCGGCATCCATCTTGACGATGCGCAGGCGGTCGCTGCCCTTGACCATGGTCTGCTCGGTCGGGTTCTGGGTTTTCAGGCCGGTGCGGCGACGCAGGGTCAGCATCACGGCGGCCACCACGGCCACGGTCAGGATGACGGCGGCGAACTCGAACGGCAGCAGGTACTCGGTGAACAGGCTGCGGGCCAGCCAGGTGATGTTGGAGCTGTCGGCGGCCACTGCGGCGGCGTTGTCGGCCGGGAACGGGTTGACCGCCCTGCCCTTCACCCCGATCAGCACCAGCATCTGCACCAGCATGGTGACCGCGACCACCAGGCCGATCGGCAGGTAACGCACCCAGCCTTCGCGCAGGTTGGTGGCATCGATGTCGAGCATCATCACCACGAACAGGAACAACACCATGACCGCGCCCACGTACACCAGCACCAGGGCCACGCCGAGGAACTCAGCGCCGACCAGGATCCAGATGCAGGCCACGGAGAAGAAGGTCAGGATCAGGCACAACACGGCATAGACCGGATTGCGCACGCTGATCACCGCCGCGGCGGAGATGCCCGCCACGATGGAGAAGACCCAGAAACTGATATTTACCCAATCCATCATTCGACCTCAGCGGAAAGCGGCATCGGCGGCGCGACGCTCGGCGATCTCGGCTTCAAGCCGATCCCCGATGGCCAGCAGCTGCGGCTTGGTAACGATGTTCTCGCCACGATTCTCGAAGTGGTACTCGAGGATGTGGGTCTCGACGATCGAGTCCACCGGGCAGCTTTCTTCACAGAAGCCGCAGAAGATGCACTTGAACAGATCGATGTCGTAACGGGTGGTACGGCGGCTGCCGTCCTCGCGCTTGGCCGAATCGATGGTGATGGCCAGTGCCGGGCACACCGCTTCGCACAGCTTGCAGGCGATGCAGCGCTCTTCCCCGTTGGGGTAGCGACGCAGCGCGTGCAGGCCACGGAAACGCGGCGACTGCGGGAACTTCTCCATCGGGTACATCAGCGTGTACTTGGGCTTGAAGGCGTACTTCAGGGTCAGCCACAGACCACCGAGCAGCTCGAGCAGCAGCAGGCTTTTGAAGTAATGGGTAATTCGATTCATCACTTAGACGCCCTTCTGGATCACGCCGTAGAACACCATCACCGCCGTCACTGCGATCCAGAAGATGGTGAGGGGAATGAAGACCTTCCAGCCCAGACGCATGATCTGGTCATAACGGAAGCGCGGGAAGCTGGCACGGAACCAGATGTAGGCGCTGGCGAAGAAGAACACCTTCAGCAGCAGCCACGGCCAACCACCCTTCCACAGCCAGTCGATCCACGGCGAGATGTCCGCGTTGACCCAGCCCTGGATCGGGCTCAGCCAGCCACCGAGGAAGAAGATCGAGATCAGGAAGCTGATCAGGATCATGTTGGCGTATTCGGCCAGGAAGAACAGCGCGAACGCACCGCCGGAGTATTCGACCATGTGGCCGGCCACGATTTCCGATTCACCTTCCACCACGTCGAACGGCGCGCGGTTGGTTTCGGCCACGCCGGACACCCAGTACACGATGAACAACGGGAACAGCGGCAGCAGGAACCAGTCGAAGAAGCCGGAGCTGCCGGCCTGGGCCATCACGATGTTGCTCAGGTTCAAGCTGCCCGAGGCGATCATCACGCCGACCAGGGCAAAGCCCATCGCGATTTCGTAGCTGATCATCTGCGCCGAGGCGCGCATCGCACCCAGGAAGGCGTACTTGGAGTTGGAGGCCCAGCCCGCCAGGATGATGCCGTACACGCCCAGCGAGGTCATCGCCAGCAGGTACAGCAGGCCGGCGTTGGCGTTGGACAGCACGATCTTGGCGTCGAAGGGAATCACCGACCAGGCCGCGAAGGCCGGGCCGAGCGTGATCAGCGGCGCAAGGATGAACATCGCCTTGTGCGAGCTGGCCGGCTGGATGATTTCCTTGAACAGCAGTTTGAAGACGTCGGCGAAGGCCTGGAAGATGCCCATGCCGACATACATCGGACCATGGCGGACATGCATCCAGCCGATCAGCTTGCGTTCCCAGACCACGAAGAACGCCACCGAGATGATCACCGGCATGGCGATCACCAGGATCTTCAGGATGATCCAGAGCAGCGCGCCGATGTCGCCCAGTGACAGCAGCCACTGGTGCAGCGGATCGACCGCGTTCAACAGCAATTCGTTCATGCAGCCACCACCGTTACGCGAGCGGCACCCAGCGGTGCGGTTGCACCGTGGCCCGATTCAATCCAGACCGAACCCGCGGCGACGCGGGCGTCGACCACCACCGGCAGGGTGGCGCGGCCGGCATCGGTGCCGACCTTGGCCATCTGCCCTTCGGTCAACTGCAGGCGGGCGGCATCGGCGGTGTTGAGCACGATGCGCGGCGCGGTGTTGAGCGGATGCGACTGCAGCGCCTGGGCGCGACGGACCACCGCATCGGTGCGGTAGATCGCGGCGGTCGAGGTCACTTCCAGCCCCTCGCCTGCCAGCGGCGTTGCGGCCGAGGTCGACACGGTGACACTGACCGGGGCCAGGCTGGCACGCAGGCCGGCCAGGTCGATGAACTCGAAACCGGCCAGGGCCAGCTCGCCGCCCAGTGCACGCAGCACACGCCAGCCTTCACGCGCCTCGCCCGGCAGCTTGCCGCCGGCACGGGCCGACTGCTCGCGACCATCGAGGTTGGTCAGGGTGGCATCCACTTCCGGCAGCGCGCCGATCGGCAGGATCACGTCGGCCACGTCGCGGGTGGAGGCACAGGCGAACTGGCTGAAGGCCACCACCTGCGCACCGGCCAGTGCCTTGCGGGCAGCGGCGGCGTCGGCGAAGTCCAGGCCCGGCTCGATGCCGTACAGGGCATAGGCCTTGCGCGGCTGGGCCAGCATGGCGTTGACGTCCTTGCCGGCCGGCAGCACGCCAGCGCGGGACAGGCCCACGGCATTGGCACCCTGCGGGATACGGCACAGCTTGGCACCGGTAGCGGCGGCGAAATCGCGCGCGGCGGCGCGGATCGCAGCAGCCTGCGGGTGGTTTTCGGCGATGCCACCCACGATCAGCACGGCGTTGCCGGCCGAGGCGCTGACGGCATCACGCAGTGCGGCAGAGCCCAACGCGTCGATGAAGGCCGACGGCGCGACGATCTGCTTGCTGGCCAGCTTGAACGCGAAGTCGAAGTCCACCGGGTTGACGGCGTGGATCTTGGCGTTGCGCGTGGTCTGCGCCTTGCGCAGGCGGGCATGCAGCAGCGGCAGTTCGTGGCGGATGTTGCTGCCCAGCACGACGATGCTGTCCGCGCCTTCGATCTCGGCCAGCGGCAGGCCGAAGACTTCGGCGGTGGCGGCGTCGGAGAAGTCGCGGTTGTTGATGCGGTGATCGATGTTGGTGGTGCCCAGACCGGTGGCGAGACGGGCCAGCAGGGCGCCCTCCTCGTTCGAGGCCGACGGGTGCACCAGCACGCCCAGGTCATCGCCCTTGTTCGCGGCGAAGATGTCGCGGGCCGCGGCCAGGCCTTCGGCCCAGCTCACTTCCTTCCACTCGCCGTTGACCTTGCGCAGCGGCTTGACCGCACGGTCTTCGCTGTACAGGCCCTGGTGCGAATAGCGGTCACGGTCGGACAGCCAGCATTCGTTGACCGACTCGTTGTCGCGCGGCACCGCGCGCAGCACTTCGCCGCGACGCACGTGCAGGAACAGGTTCGAGCCCATCGCGTCGTGGTAACCCAGCGACTCGCGCGCGGTCAGTTCCCACGGACGGGCGCGGAACTGGAACACCTTGTTGGTCAGCGCGCCGACCGGGCACACGTCGACGACGTTGCCGGACAGCTCGGTGGTCAGCGGCTTGCCGTCGTAGGTGCCGATCTGCAGGTTCTCACCGCGGTACATGCCACCCAGTTCGTAAGTACCGGCAACGTCGGCGGTGAAGCGGACGCAGCGGGTGCACTGGATGCAGCGGGTCATTTCGGTGGCCACCAGCGGACCGATGTCCTCGTCGGGCACCACGCGCTTGCGCTCGTTGAAGCGGCTGACCGAACGGCCATAGCCCAGCGACACGTCCTGCAGCTCGCACTCGCCGCCCTGATCGCAGATCGGGCAATCCAGCGGGTGGTTGATCAGCAGGAATTCCATCACCGAGCGCTGGAACTTCAGCGCCTTTTCACTGCGGGTGGCGACCTTCATGCCATCCATGACCGGCGTGGCGCAGGCCGGTGCCGGCTTGGGCGACTTTTCCACGTCGACCAGGCACATGCGGCAGTTGGCCGCGATCGGCAGCTTCTCGTGGTAGCAGAAGCGCGGGATCGGGATGCCGGCCTTGTCGGCGGCCTGGATGATCATCGAGCCCTTGGGCACGACCAGGGACTGACCGTCGATTTCGACGGTGACATGTCCCTCGGGCACCACGGCCGGCGTCACGCCCGGATTGTTGGGTTGCGCGCTCATGCAGCGGCTGCCTCCACCTTCTTGCCGTCAACCATCGAATGACCGTTGACGATGTAGTACTCGAATTCGTCCCAGAACTGGCGCAGGAAGCCCTGGATGGGCCATGCCGCCGCTTCACCGAACGCGCAGATGGTGTGGCCTTCGATCTGGCCGGCCACCGTCTTCAACTGATGCAGGTCTTCCATGGTGGCCTTGCCGGCGACGATGCGCTCAAGCACGCGGTGCATCCAGCCGGTGCCTTCACGGCACGGGGTGCACTGGCCACAGGATTCCTTGTGGAAGAACTGGCTGATGCGGCAGGCGAACTTGACGCAGCAGACGCTGTCGTCCAGCACCACGATGGCGCCCGACCCCAGACCGGTGCCCAGGGCACGCAGGGTGTCGTAGTCCATCTGCAGGCCCTTGAGCTCGTCGGCCTTCAGTACCGGCATCGAGACGCCGCCCGGGACGGCACCCTTGAGGGTACGGCCCGGCTTCAGGCCACCGGCCATCTCCAGCAGCTCGTCGAAGGTGGTGCCCAGCGGCACTTCGAAGTTGCCGCCCTTCTGCACGCAGCCGGAGACCGAGAATATCTTCGGACCGCCGTTCTTGGTCAGGCTCAGGCCCTGGAACCACTCCGGACCGTTGCGGATGATCGCCGGCACCGAGGCATAGGTCTCGGTGTTGTTGATCGTCGACGGCTTGCCGTACAGGCCGAAGTTGGCCGGGAACGGCGGCTTGTAGCGCGGCTGGCCCTTCTTGCCTTCCAGCGATTCCATCAGCGCGGTTTCTTCGCCGCAGATGTAGGCGCCGGCGCCCAGCGCGCCGTAGATGTCGATGTCCACGCCGCTGCCAAGGATGTCCTTGCCCAGCCAGCCGTTCGCGTACGCGTCGGCCAGGGCCTGCTCGAAGTTCTCGAACGGCTCGTGGTGGAACTCGCCACGCAGGTAGTTGTAGCCCACGGTCGAGCCGGTGGCGTAGCAGGCGATCGCCATGCCTTCCACGACCGAATGCGGGTTGTAACGCAGGATGTCGCGGTCCTTGCAGGTCCCCGGCTCGGATTCATCCGAATTGCACAGGATGTACTTCTGCATCGTGCCCTTGGGCATGAAGGACCACTTCAGACCGGTCGGGAAGCCGGCGCCACCGCGGCCGCGCAGGTTGGACTGCTTGACCATCTCGATGACCTGCTCCGGCGAGATCTTCTCTTCGAGGATCTTGCGCAGGGCGGCGTAGCCACCGGTCTTGAGGTAGCTTTCATACGACCACGGGGTGTCGTAATGCAGGGTGGTGTAGACCACCTGGTGCGGCAACGGTGCGGGACCGACCGGACCACTGGGTGCGTGATGATGTGCCATGTCTTACTCCAACCCGTCCAGCAGCTCGTCGACTTTCTCGACGGTCAGGCGCTCGTGGTAATGGCCATTGATGACCATCATCGGCGCACCGGCGCAACCGGCCAGGCATTCTTCTTCACGCTTGAGGTAGACGCGGCCGTCGGCGGTGGACTGACCGGTCTTGCAGCCGAGCTTCTTCTCGGCGTGCGCGACCAGATCCTCGGCGCCGTTCAGCCAGCAGCTGATGTTGGTGCAGAAGGCAACGTTGTGGCGGCCGACCTTCTCCAACTCGAACATCGAGTAGAAGCTGGCCACTTCGTAGGCCCACACCGGCGGCAGGTCCAGGTACTTGGCGACGCCGGCGATCAACTCGTCGGTCAGCCAGCCTGCGTTCTGCTCCTGTGCGGCGTGCAGGCCCTGCAGGACAGCCGAGCGCTTGCGATCCGGCGGGAACTTGGCCAGCCAGTGATCGATGTGCGCACGGGTCTTGTCATTCAAGACCACCATCGGGTCGACGTCGCGCGCCGCCTCGAAATTACCTGTCGCCTTCATCGGCCGACCTCAGCGAATACGAAATCGTTAAGAACCAGAACCTGCAGCGCCGGCAGCAGCCGGCGAGTGTCAGGCATCGTGCAAGCGGATGCGATCACCGGTCCACCTCGCCGAACACCAGATCGTAGGTGCCGATCATGGCCACCACGTCGGCGAGCATGTGCCCGCGCACGATCGAGTCGATCGAGGACAGATGGGCAAAGCCCGGCGCGCGAAGGTGCACGCGGAACGGCTTGTTGGCGCCATCGGACATCAGGTAGCAGCCGAACTCGCCCTTGGGCGCTTCGACGGCGGCGTAGGTTTCGCCGGCCGGGACGCAGTAGCCTTCACTGAACAGCTTGAAGTGATGGATCAGCGCTTCCATGTCGTCCTTCATGTCTTCCCGGCTGGGCGGGGCGACCTTGAAGTTCTTCACCATCACCGGGCCCGGGTTGGCCTTCAGCCACGCCACGCACTGCTTGATGATGCGGTTGGATTCGCGCATTTCCGCCACGCGGCACAGGTAACGATCGTAGCAATCGCCTTCCTTGCCCAGCGGGATGTCGAAATCGACGGCGTCGTACTTGGCATACGGCTGCTTCTTGCGCAGATCCCAGGCAATGCCCGAGCCGCGCAGCATCACGCCGGTCATGCCCCATGCGTGCGCCAGTTCGGGGGTGACCACGCCGATGCCGACGGTACGCTGCTTCCAGATGCGGTTGTCGGTGAGCAGGGTTTCGTACTCGTCGACACGCTTCGGGAATTCAACGGTGAAATTCTCGAGGAAATCGAGCAGCGAACCTTCGCGCGCGGCGTTGAGGTTCTTCAGGGCCTTGCCCTTGTGCCAGCGCGATTCGGTGTACTTGGGCATGCGGTCCGGCAGGTCGCGGTAAACGCCGCCCGGGCGGTAGTACGCTGCGTGCATGCGCGCGCCGGAGACTGCTTCGTAGCAGTCCATCAGCTCTTCGCGTTCGCGGAAGGCGTACAGCATGACCGCCATCGCGCCCAGATCGAGCGCGTTGGAGCCCAGCCACATCAGGTGGTTCAGGATGCGGGTGATTTCGTCGAACAGGGTGCGGATGTACTGCGCACGCTCCGGCGCCTCGATCCCCATCAGGGTTTCGATCGCGCGTACGTAGGCGTGCTCGTTGCACATCATCGACACGTAATCCAGGCGATCCATGTAGCCGATCGACTGGTTGAACGGCTTGGACTCGGCCAGCTTTTCGGTACCACGGTGCAGCAGGCCCACGTGAGGGTCTGCACGCATGATGGTTTCGCCGTCCATTTCCAGGATCAGGCGCAGCACACCGTGCGCGGCCGGATGCTGGGGACCGAAGTTCATCGTGTAGTTGCGGATTTCCTGGCGCAGTTCCGCCGGGTTGCTCGCAAAGGCCTGGTGGGCCTGGGGTTCACGCTTGCTCAGATCAGCACTCACTTTACTGCCTCCGTCTGCGCGCTTTCGCCGGCAGCGGTCTGGAAACGGGCATCGTCACGGATCACGCGCGGCACGCCGACGCGCGGCTCCACCGAGGTGACCGGTTCGTAGATCACGCGCTTCTTTTCTTCGTCGTAGCGCACTTCGACGTTGCCGATCAGCGGGAAATCCTTGCGGAACGGATGGCCGACGAAACCGTAGTCGGTCAGGATCCGGCGCAGGTCCGGGTGGCCTTCGAAGATCACGCCGAACAGGTCGAACGCTTCGCGCTCGAACCAGTTCAGGCCCGGCCACACATCGGTCAGCGAGGTGACCACCGGCAGTTCCTCATTCGGCGCAAAGCAACGGATGCGCATGGTGAGGTTGTGCTGGTAGGAACGCAGCTGGGCGACCACGGCGAAACGCTGCAACGGAATCGGCTGCGGCTGGGCGCCATCGCTGGTTTCGCGGGTGGGGAATTCACCCCAGGCGAAACGGCCGACGGACTTGCCCTCGACGCCACGGCTGAAGCCCTGGGACGACACATCGGCCGTATCCCATTCGTCGCTGCCGTAGCCGAGGTAGTCCAGGCCGCACAGATCGACGGCCTGCTCGAAACCGAATACGTCGCGCAGCGCCACAGCGGTGGCATGCCAGTCAGCGGCGGGCACTTCCAGCGTCACTTCGCCGCGGGGTTCGACCACGAAGACCTGCGCACCAGCAAAGTGTGCGGAGAGTCGGTCGATGAAGGAAGGTGCTTGCTCTGCCATGGGGGCTTGGCGTGCTCTAGTCAGGAGGGAGGTCAGCGGGCGATGGTCTGCGTACGCCAGATCTTCTTCTGCAACTGCAGGATCCCGTACACCAGCGCTTCGGCGGTTGGCGGGCAACCGGGGACATAGATGTCCACCGGCACCACGCGGTCACAGCCACGAACCACTGCATAGGAGTAGTGGTAGTAGCCGCCACCGTTGGCGCAGCTGCCCATGGAGATGACCCACTTGGGGTCCGGCATCTGGTCGTAGACCTTGCGCAGGGCCGGGGCCATCTTGTTGACCAGGGTACCGGCCACGATCATCACGTCGGACTGACGCGGCGACGGGCGGAACACCACACCGTAGCGGTCAAGGTCCAGGCGCGCGGCGCCGGCATGCATCATTTCGACCGCGCAGCAGGCCAGACCGAAGGTCATGGGCCACATCGAACCGGTACGGGCCCAGTTCAACAGCGCGTCGACGCTGGTGGTCAGGTAACCCTTTTCCAGCAGCGGGTTGTCGCCTTCGGGGCGCAGGATGTCGTCGACCCGCCCTTCCGGGACCGGGTTGTTCATCAGGCCGTCGAGCGTCTGAATCACTCCCATTCCAGCGCTCCCTTCTTCCAGACGTAAATGAAACCGAGGAAAAGCATGCCTACGAAGAGGCCCATCGTGACCAGCGAACGTGCGCCCAGCTCCATGAAGACCTGGGTCCACGGCACGATGAAGATGATTTCCAAGTCAAATACGATGAACTGGATCGCGATCAGGTAGTAGCGCACATCGAACTTCATGCGCGCGTCCTCGAAAGCCTCGAAGCCGCATTCGTACGGCGAGAGCTTTTTCAGATCAGGACGTCGTGGACCGAGGAATCGGCCAACCAGCATCAGCGCAACGCCGATACCGGTGGCAACGATCAGAAACAGCAGAGACGGCAAATATTCGGCCAGCACAGCGATTCTCTCTTGCCTCTGCCGCGACGCCTGCAGGCGTGTTGGCATGGGGGAGTGGACGGATACCGCTACCTGGCGCTTTGCGCGCCAGACGAACCCGCTTACAAACAAAATGGTGCCCAAGAGGGGACTCGAACCCCTACGACCTAAGTCGCTACCACCTCAAGGTAGTGCGTCTACCAATTCCGCCACCTGGGCTTACGTTCGCAAGGAGGGGTTTCCCTATCGGATTCCCTCAGTGCGCCGCATATTGTAACCGTCTTCAGCGAGTCTGGGTGCCTTCCGAAGGCTTTTCTTCACCAGATTTCGGCGTTTCCGCCTGAGCCGGCACAGTAGCCTGCGGAACCGACTGCTGCACAGCGGTTTCCGGGGCTTTGGGCACGGCCGGCAGCTCGCCCGCCGGGGCGGCCGGGGTCGTTGCGACCGGGGCCGACATCAAACCAAGATCCTGCTGGGTGGCCGGGCGCGAGCCATGGCTGGCGTACCAGGCCATGAACAGGCTGATGCCGAAGAACACCACGGCCAGCCACTTGGTCGACTTGGACAGGAAGTTGGACGCGCCACGCGCGCCAAACACCGTACCCGAGGCGCCGGCACCGAAACCCGAGCCTGCGGCGGCACCGGAACCACGCTGCATCAGGATGAGCGCGATCATGGCGACGGCCACCAGCACGTAGACCACATTGAGGATCAACATCAGCATTTCGAATCCGTCCTCGGACATGTTCGTGCCGACGGTTGGCCGGCAACATTACTAATTAGCGCCCGGCCGCCGCAGTGGCGATGGCCAGGAAGTCCGCGGCGACCAACGAGGCGCCGCCCACCAGCCCACCATCGACATCGGGCTGCGCGAACAGTTCCCCTGCGTTGTCGGGCTTCACGCTGCCGCCGTACAGGATCGGCAACGAATCGGCGATTCTAGCATCCAGCTTGGCCACTTCGCCACGGATGAACGCATGGACCTGCTGGGCCTGCTCCTTGGAGGCGGTACGGCCGGTGCCGATGGCCCAGACCGGCTCATAGGCGACGACGGCGTGCTGGAAGCCGGCCGGGCCCACCAGGGCAAGCACCGGGGCAAGCTGGGCGGCGATGACCTGTTCGGTCTGGCCCGCCTCGCGCTGTTCCAGGGTTTCGCCCACGCACAACACCGGGGCGAGGCCGGCATGCAGGGCGGCGGCGAACTTGCGGGCGACCAGTTCACTGGTTTCGTTGTGGTACTGGCGGCGCTCGGAGTGGCCGACCAGGCCGAACCGGGCGCCGACCTCGGCCAGCATGGCGGCGGAGACTTCGCCGGTGTAGGCGCCCTTTTCGTTGGAGCTGACATCCTGCGAGCCGAAGGCGATGGCCCGGCCCTCAAAGGCTTCAACCAGTTCGCCCAGGTACGGCAGCGGGGGCAGGATCACCACCTCGACGCCGTCGACCGGCAGGCTGGCGACCAGGTCGCTGACCAGGTCGGTGGCGAATTGGCGGCTGCCGTGCAGCTTCCAGTTACCGGCGACGATCTTGCGGCGCATGCGGTGCTCCTTTGGGTATCAGCCGGCAATGATACCGGATGAAACGAATGGGCGTGGTTGCGAAAACGCTTACATTTCAAATGGATATTGTTGGCAGATGCGAAAAGCGAGGGATTCCGGTGCTATCGGGATGGGCTGGCGCGGGTGGGTTGGCGGGACACGCCGTAAATCCGTCCCTGGAGGCTCGTGAGCGCCATCCATGGCGCCCAACGGTCCCGCCAACCCACCCACGCCAGCCCCCGACAGTTGGCCGGTTCGCATGGGAGGGCGGTGGAGCGTGCCGACCGACGGTCGGCACCTACCCATCCCCACCCCATCCCCATCCCCATCCCTACCCCATCACCCATCACCCATCACCCATCAGCAATCAGCAATCACCCGTAGCCTCACCCATCCGCAGACCCAAAGCGCCAGCAGCAAGCCTGCCCCCTGCCCTCGGTTCCGGTCGCAGCACTCTGTGAGGTCGGGCGCTGCCATGCCCCGCCGGGACCTTAGGCAACATGGATGTTGCCTAAGAGCCCCCATGGACGGGTTCACGGCGTGTCCCGGCGGGGCATGGCAGCGCCCGGCCAGCCGATACGAACCGAACAGCCGGCCGTTGCCGTTGAAGTTGACCTTAAAAGAAGAAGGCCGCCTTCCGGCGGCCCTCCCAACATCACTTCAGCTTGATCTCGCGCAGACGCTCTTCCAGGAAGCCATGCGCCGTGATCGGCTCCGGATAGCGGCTCGGGTTTTCCGGCGTGATGCAGGTCGGCAGCACATCGATCAGGAAGTCCGGGTTCGGGTGCAGGAAGAACGGCACCGAATAGCGCGGCTGGCGCGCCTGCTCGCCCGGAGGATTGACCACCCGGTGAATCGTCGACGGATACACATGGTTGGTCAGACGCTGCAGCATGTCCCCGATGTTCACCACGATCGTGTCCGCGTCCGAGGTGAACGGCACCCACTTGCCCTCGTGCGACTGCACCTCCAGCCCGGCCGCGCTCGCCCCCACCAGCAGCGTGATGAAGTTGATGTCGCCGTGTGCACCGGCGCGCACGTTCGGAATGTTCTCGGCGGTGATCGGCGGGTAGTGGATCGGACGCAGGATCGAATTGCCGTTGTTGGTCTTGTCCGCGAAGAAATCTTCCGGCAGCCCGATGTGCAGCGCCAGCGCCGACAGCACCCGCGAACCCAGCTGGTCCAGCGCCTGGTACAGCGCATACCCGCGCTCGCGGAAGTTCGGGACCTCGGCCGGCCACAGGTTCGGGGCCATCACGTCACGGTACTTCGAGTCGTCCGGGATCTCGCGGCCGATGTGCCAGAACTCCTTCAGATCGAAGTGCTGCGAGCCCTTGGCCGTCTCCACGCCGAAGGCCGTATAGCCACGCGCCCCGCCGCTGCCCGGCACGTGGTACTGGCGCTTGGTCTCTTCCGGCAGCGCGAAGAAGGCCTTGAACACCTCGTAGGCGGCGTCGATGTCGGCCTGCGGGATGCCGTGGTTGCGGATACCTGCGAATCCCCATTCGCGGTAGGCCGCGCCCAGCTCGGCAACGAAGGCGTCGCGGTCACTGTCGAAACGGGTGATGTCGAGGGTCGGGATCTGGCTCACAGCGGTTCCTGGCTTGTTCGGATGGGTCGCAGGCCATCTCAGTGGCCCGGCTGAACATTGTGCCAGATCCGTCCGGCGGCACTGCCGACACAAAGATACAAACCGATACAATGCGCCCGCCCTGTTGCGATCTGCGGGGTGCCGACGCAGCTGCCGCCACGTCCCCACCCCTTCCACTGCGCCGCCGACCCGCTCCATGCCCCTTTCCCTGCCCGCCGATACCCCCTCCCCGTCCACGCGCTGGCAGCGCCTGGCCTGGTTGAGCCTGTTCACCGCCCTCAATGCCGGCGTCGCGATCCTCATCGCACTGGGCAACACCCCGGTGGGCGACAACCCCGGTGGCAGGCTTGGGCTGGCCTACCTGAGCGTTGCCCTGCCTGGCCATTTCCTGGCGCTGGGCGCGGTGGTCTCGCTGCTGCCGCTGCTGCTGGGGCTGGGCCTGCGCGCACCGCGCGGCCTGGTGGTCAGCGCCGTGGCGTTGCAGACCCTGTGGCTGTGCCTGCTGCTGGTCGATGCCAAGGTGTTTGCCCTGTATCGCTTCCACCTCAATGCCATGGTGCTCAACATGGTGTTCGGCGGCGCGTTGCAGGACCAGGTGGCGCTGTCCTGGCAGACGTGGCTGCAGGCCGGGGCCGTGCTGGCGGCCGTGGTGATGGCCGAAGTGCTGCTGGCCTGGGCCTGCTGGCGGCTGGTACCGGGGGCGGCGCGGCGCGGCCCGCTGCTGCTGGCCTGGGCCGCCGGCCTGGTGCTGATGGCCTGCGGCCAGGTCGCCACCGCGTATTACGACGCCCGCGGCGAACGCGCGGTGACCAGCCAGTGGGCCTACCTGCCCTGGGCGCAGCCGATCACCGCCAAGCGCCACATGCACCGGCTGGGCGTGCAGAGCCTGCCGCAGGCCAGCCTGCCGGACCCGCGCCACAGCCAGTTGCAGTACCCGCTGCACCCGTTGCGCTGCCAGAGCAACGTGCAGCCCAACGTGCTGGTGGTGGTGATGGAATCGCTGCGGCATGACGCACTGGACGCCACCACCATGCCCAACACATGGGCGCTGGCGGCGCAGTCGGAGCAGTTCACCGCCCACTACAGCAGCGGCAATGCCACCCGCTATGGCCTGTTCGGGCTGCTGTACGGGCTGCCCGGCGGCTACTGGGACAGCATGCTCAGCGAGCAGCGCGGCTCGCAGTTGTTCGACGTGCTCCAGCAACAGGGGTACGACCTGCACCTGTACGGCAGCGCGCCGCTGCACAGCCCGGAATTCGACCGCACCGTGTTTGCCCAGGTGCGCAACCAGCTGCACACCGCGCCGTCGGCGCTGCCAGTGGCCGCGCGCGACCGGCACATCGTCGACGCACTGCGCGCCGACATCGCGCGGCCCGGCAAGGGCCACTGGTTCGGGTTTGCGTTCCTGGACAGCACCCACGCGCCCTACCACCTGCCCAAGGACTACCCACCGCTGGCCACCCCGATGGCGACCCACATCGACTTCCTTGCGCTGGACGAGGACCACGTGCCGGTGCCCGAACGCAACCGCTACCGCACCGCCGTGCACTACGCCGATGGCCTGCTCGGCGAGCTGCTGCAGACCCTGCGCGACAGCGGCCAGGCCGACAACACCATCGTGCTGGTGACCGGCGACCACGCCGAGGAATTCAACGACCTCGGCCTGAACTACTGGGGCCACAACGGCAACTTCTCCGACTACCAGATGCGCGTGCCGTTCGTGCTGCATTGGCCCGGCCGCGCGCCCGCCCGGCACACCGGCAACACCAGTCACGAAGACTGGGTGCCCACCCTGATGCGCCACGGCCTGGGGTGCGAGAACGCGCTGGCCGATTTCAGTACCGGCCGCGACCTGTTCGACCCCGTGCCGGCCGACCGGGCCCTGCTGGTGGAAAGCTGGTCGCAGCGTGGCATCCGCCATGGCGAGCGTACCTACGTGTTCGACAAGTTCGGCAACGCCACCACCCTGGACCGCCAGTACCTGCCGGTGGCCGACCAGCAACCCGATGCCGCGGCGGTACGCGCGGCATGGGATGCGCTCACCCATTTCCGCCGGCCATGAGCCGGCCGCTCCCCCGCCTGGAACGTTCATCGATGAACATGCCTTCCACTACCCCGCCCCTGAAGATCCTGCACACGGAGGCCGCCAAGGGATTCGGCGGACAGGAGATCTACATCTACCGCCACATGCTGGCCATGCGCGAGCGTGGCCATGACGTGTCGCTGCTGTGCCAGCCCGGTGCGCGCCTGGGCGCGATCGCACGCGAGGCCGGCTTCACCGTGCATGACCTGAAAATGGGCGGCCTGCTGCGCCTGGTGCGCGGGATCTGGTCGGTGCGGCGGCTGGTGCGCCGCCATGGCTTCGACGTGGTCAATACCACCAGCCGCCGCGACAGCCTGATCGCCGCCGCCGGCGCGCGGCTGGGGCGCACGCCGCTGGTGGTGCGCTCACGCCACCTGATGAGCCCGGTCAACTCGTTGCTCACCTATACCGGCCTGCCGCACCGGGTGATGACGGTCAGCAGCTTCGTCAAACAGCTGCTGGTGGCGCGCGGGGTGGATGATCGCCACGTCGGCATCGTGCCGCCGATCGCGGTGCCGCCGGAGTGGTCGAAGATCGATTGCGATGATCCGTGGCAATGCGTCCAGGACACCCGCGCCGAGGTGCGTCGCGAGCTGGGCTTTGCCGACGACCAGATCGTGGTCGGCTGCGTGGCGGTGCTGCGCGAACCGAAGGGCCATGTGGACCTGCTGCGCGCCATTGCGCCGCTGTGCCGCCAGCACCCCAACCTGCAGCTGGTGATTGTCGGTGACGGGCAGCCGGTGATGGGCCGGCTGGAGGCGCTGCGCAGCGAACTGGGCGTGGCCGCGCAGGTCCACCTGCTTGGCTACCGGCCCGGCGCGTGCCGCCTGATGGCCGGCTTCGACATCTTCGCCCTGGCCACGCACAAGGAAGCGGCCGGCACGGTGTTCCTGGAGGCGGCGCACGTGGGCGTGCCGGTAGTGGCCACGCGCGTGGGCGGGGTGCCGGAAATGGTGCTGGAAGGCAGCAATGCTATTCTCGCCCCATTGGGCGACCAGGCGGCCCTGACCCAGGCGTTGCAGACCCTGGTTGAAGATCCCGCGCAGCGCCGGCGCATGGGCCGTGCCGGCTGGGAATGGATGCGCAGCGCGCAGCGCTTCACCCCCTCGGGGCATACCGAAGCGACCGAACACTATTACCACCAGTGGTTGAAGGAACTGGGCCATGGCCAACGCTAGATCCGTGCCGGTATTGATGCACCACCACGTCTCGCCGTCGCCGGGGATGATCACGGTGTCGCCGGAGAACTTCGAAAGCCAGATCGCGTGGTTGGCCAACAACGGCTGGACGTCGCTGACGCTGGCGCAGTACGCCGACTTCCTGGCCGGCAAGCCGGTCCCGCGCAAATCGATCGTGATCACCTTCGACGACGGCTACCTGGACAACTGGGTGTACGCGCACCCGATCCTGCTCAAGTACGGCATGCACGCGGTGGTGTTCGTGGTCACCGGCTGGATGGGCGAAGGCCCGGTCCGCCCGCACGCCGGGCAGCCGGGGGTGACGCTGCCGCCCACGCCGGACCATCGCGGGTGCGAAGCGGCGATCCTGCGTGACGACCGCACCGATGACGTGATGATGCGCTGGAGCGAGGCGCGCGCCATGATCGCAGCGGGCACCTTCGAAGTGCATTGCCACACCCACTCGCATACGCGCTGGCTGAAGCAGGACATCACCCGCGAGCAGAAGTGCGAGGGCATCACCCGCGACCTGTCGATGGCGCGGCTGGTGCTGCAGCAGCAGCTGGGCGAGGTGTCGGACACGCTGTGCTGGCCCTACGGCGATTTCGACGCGGACTACCTGCCGATCGCGCGGGCACAGGGCTTCAAGTACCTGCACACCACGCACCCGTTCGGGCGCAACGTGGTGGGCGGCAATCCGGAGCACATCTACCGGTTCGCGATCCGCAACCGCCCGGCCAGCTGGCTGCGCAAGCGCATCGCGTGGAGTTACAACCCGTTGATCGCGCCGCTGTTCAACCGCTTCAAGGCGAAGCAGAAAAAGATGGTGCCGGGGCCGTAAGGCGGCCGGGGCTGTAACGCCATGTGGTAGAGCCGACCGTTGGTCGGCTGCTCCAGCACGGTGCACATCAACGCAGCCCACCGGCGGTGGAAAAGCCGACCAACGGTCGGCTCGACCGCGCGGTGGCCGTTCTCAGGCCGCCGCCGCCTTCACCGCACTGGACAGGTTGTCCAGCGTGGACTGCATCAACTCGGCGGTATCGGCCTCGACGGTGACCCGCACCACCGGCTCGGTGCCGGACGGTCGCAGGAACGCGCGACCGCGGCCCTTCACCGCCGCCTGCGCGGCCACCAGCGCCGCCTGCACGGTATCGGCCTGCACGATGGCCTTGGCCGAGACGTCGCCCAGCCGTACGTTCACGGTCTTCTGCGGCACCCGGCTCAGGTCCTGCAGCGAGGCGCGCAGGGTGCGGCCTTCGCGGCGCAGCACTTCCAGCACCTGCAGCGCACTGACGATGGCATCGCCGGTGGTGGCACGGTCCAGGCACAGCAGGTGGCCGGAGGCTTCGCCGCCCAGCACGCCGCCGCCTTCGACCAGCGCCTGGTGCACGTAGCGGTCGCCCACGTTGCTGCGCACGAACGGCAGGCCGAGGCGCTCCAGCGCCTGTTCCAGGCCGAAGTTGGTCATCAGCGTACCCACCACCGGACCGCGCAGGCGGCCATTGCCCTGCCAGGACGCCGCCAGCACATAGAGCAGGTCATCGCCGTCGACCGGGTTGCCCTGGTCGTCGGCCATCAGCACGCGGTCGCCATCGCCGTCGAAGGCGATGCCAAGATCGGCACCGACCTCACGCACCTTGTTGGCCAGGTTGTCGATGTGCATCGAGCCGACGCCATCGTTGATGTTCACCCCATTGGGTTCAGCACCGATGGTGACCACGTCCGCGCCCAGCTCGCGGAACAGCAGCGGGGCGATGTGGTAGGTGGCACCGTGCGCGCAGTCGAGCACGATCTTCAGCCCGCGCAGGTCGAAACTGCGCGGCACGCTGGCCTTGCAGAATTCGATGTAGCGGCCGACCGCATCGCGCGCGCGCATGGCCTTGCCGAGGCGGTCGGATTCGGCGGTGGTGAAGGCGCTGTCCAGCGCCGCTTCCAGGGCCAGCTCGGTGGCGTCGTCGAGCTTTTCGCCATCGGCGGAGAAGAACTTGATGCCGTTGTCGTAGTGCGGGTTGTGCGAGGCGCTGATGACGATGCCGGCGTCCGCGCCCAGGGTGCGGGTGAGGAACGCCACGGCCGGGGTCGGCATCGGGCCGAGCAGTTGCACGTCCACGCCGCCGGCGACCAGGCCCGCTTCCAGCGCGGCTTCGAACATGTAGCCGGAAATGCGCGTGTCCTTGCCGATCACCACCACCGGGCGGTGCCCGGGGCGGTGGCCGTTACGTTCGGTCAGTACGCGGCCAAGCGCATTGCCCAGGCGCAGCACGAAATCGGCGGAGATCACCCCTTGGCCCACGCGGCCACGAATGCCGTCGGTGCCGAAATACCGGCGCGCACCCATCAGGCGACCTCGTCGGCAACCGGCGCCGGCTGACGGCCGAGCATGGCCAGCAGGTCGGACAGGCGCTCACGCATTTCGCGGCGGTCGCAGATCTGGTCGATGGCCCCGTGCTCGAGCAGGAACTCCGAGCGCTGGAAGCCTTCCGGCAGCTTTTCGCGCACGGTCTGTTCGATCACGCGCGGGCCGGCGAAGCCGATCAGTGCCTGCGGTTCGGCGATGTTGATGTCGCCCAGCATCGCAAACGAGGCCGAGACGCCGCCCGTGGTCGGGTGGGTCAGGACCGAGATGTACGGCAGGCCGGCCTCACGCAGTTTGCCCAGCGCGGCCGAGGTCTTGGCCATCTGCATGAGCGAGAACAGGCCTTCCTGCATGCGTGCGCCGCCGCTGGCGGAGAAGCAGACATACGGGGCGCCGATTTCGACGGCCTTTTCAGCGGCCAGCGAGAAGCGCTCGCCGACGACCGAGCCCATCGAGCCGCCCATGAAGGCGAAGTCGAACGCGGACGCGACCAGCGGGCGGCCCTTCATCAGGCCCTGCATGGCGATCAGGGCGTCGTACTCGCCCGTGTTCTTCTGCGAGGCCTTGATGCGCTCGATGTACTTTTTCTGGTCCTTGAACTTGAGCAGGTCGGTCGGTCCCAGGCGCGCACCGATTTCGGTGGTGCTGTCGGCGTCGAACAGGGCGGCCAGGCGCGCACGCGCGCGGATCGCCATGTGATGGCCGCACTTGGGGCAGACTTCCAGGTTCTCTTCCAGCTCAGGTCCGTACAGTGCGCTGCCGCAGTTGCTGCACTTCTCCCACAGGCCCTCGGGGACGCTGCGCTTCTTGCTGGGGACGTTGTCGGTGCGGATGCCAGACGGCATCAACTTGCTGAGCCAACTCATGCGGGATGCTACTTCCGTTCAGGGCGGCCCGAAGGCCGCAAAGGCGGACAGTCTAGCTCAGGCCCTCCCCACCCGTGCACCCCCTGCCGGGTGCGGCGGCGAACGGTAAAACCGTGCTATGACGTATGTTTACGTGCAGATCCGTAGCGCCGGGCTCTGCCCGGCGAAGGCGCCAAGGTGCGAATGCCGGGCAGAGCCCGGCGCTACGGGTGGGCTCGCGTCAGGTTCCGCTGTCCAATGCCTTGCGCAGCGGCGCGAGGAAGTGCTGCGCGGTCTGTGCGGCAGCGCCTGCATCGGCCGCTTCACCCAGCGCGGCGACCAGGGCGCTGCCGACCACGACGCCGTCGGCTTCGACGGCCATGGCCGCGGCGCTGGACGCGTCCTTGATGCCGAAGCCGGCCACGACGGGGACGGTGGAGCGGCTGCGCAGGTCGCGCAGGCGGGCGCTGGCGGCGCTGCTGTCCAGGCGTTCGGACGCGCCGGTGACGCCGGCGAAGCTGACGTAGTAGAGGTAGCCCTGGGCCATGGCTGACAGGGTGTCCAGGCGGGTGTCGGCGGTGGTTGGGGAGGCCAGCAGGATCAGGGCCAGGCCGGCGGCGGTGAAGATGGCGCGGGTTTCGGCGGCCTCTTCCGGCGGCAGGTCGACCAGCAGCACGCCGTCCACGCCCGCGGCGATGGCCGCGTCGGCGAAGCGGGCGGTGCCGTGGATCTCGACCGGGTTCAGGTAGCCCATCAGCACCACCGGGGTGGTGGCGTCGTCGCGGCGGAAGGCGGCCACGGTTTCCAGCACGTAGCGCAGCCCTGCCCCACGCGCCAGCGCGCGCTCGGAGCTGCGCTGGATGGTGGGGCCGTCGGCCATCGGGTCGGAAAACGGCACGCCCAGTTCGATCACGTCCGCGCCGGCGGCGGCGAGTGCGTGCATCACCGGCACGGTGGCGTCCAGGCCCGGATCACCGGCGGTGATGAAGGGAATCAGGGCCTTGCGGCCCTCGGCGCGCAGGCGGGCAAAACAGGCATCGATACGGTCCACGGACATTTCAGGCACATCCTTCAATCAATTCAACGGCGCCGCTGGCGCCCCAGTACAGCGTCGAAATCACCCCGTCGAAGATCTCCAGCCGGATCGCCAGATCCGAGCCGGGGTCCTGCCAGGTCAGGTATTCACCCGTTTCAGGGTCGTAGGCGTGCGGCTGCGCAAGGCTGCCCTTGGGCAGGCGCTTGAGCGCGGCGTCACGCGTCATGCCCAGGCGCAGCCCGAACGGGCCGGCCTGGGTGATGGTCTCATCGGTGCCATCCAGCGGCGCCAGTTCGAAGCGCTGCACGTGGTCGTCGTCGACCATCATCGAGATGCCCTCCGGCAGGCTGCCGCGCTCGTAGTACTCGCAGCTGCCGGCCTGCCCGCCTTCGCTCAGACCGGCCGAATGCCAGGTGGCATCGGCATCGGCGGCGGTGAAGCGCTGCCCGATGACGATGTCGCCGGCATGGTCCAGGGCAACGGAGACCACCGCCGGCGCGGGCGCCGCGTCGGTGGCCGGGGCCGGCGGTTCCGGGTCGTCCTCGATCGGGCGGTTGGCCAGGTCGTCATCGTTGCTCGCCGGTACCTGCGCCGGTGCGATGGCCGCCGGTGCCGACGGCGCCGCAGGCAGCAACGGCGGGTCCGGCGGGGTGCAGGCAGTCAGGCCGACCACGATCAGCAGCGCACTTCCCTGGCGCAGCAGTGGGTTCACAGCATCAAGCCCTCGCGTGCGGCGATGGTGTGCACGTCCTTGTCGCCACGACCGGACAGGTTGCACAGCACCAGTTTGTCGCGGGGCAGGTCACGCGCGATCTTGATGGCCTGGGCCACGGCGTGGCTGGATTCCAGCGCGGCCAGGATGCCTTCGCTGTGGGCCAGCTGGTGGAACGCGGCCAGCGCTTCCTCGTCGGTGATGCCCACATATTCGGCGCGCCCGGCATCGGCCAGGAACGCATGCTCCGGGCCGACGCCCGGGTAGTCCAGGCCGGCCGACACCGAGTGGGTTTCGGTGATCTGGCCGTCGTCGTCGCAGATCACATAGGTGCGGTTGCCGTGCAGCACGCCCGGGCGGCCCGCGGCGATGGAGGCGGCATGGCGTCCGGTCTCGATGCCATCACCGGCCGCTTCAGCGCCGACGATGCGCACGTCGCGATCGTTGAGGAAGGCATGGAACAGGCCGATGGCATTGCTGCCGCCGCCAACGCAGGCGGTGATCGCATCGGGCAGGCGGCCGTAGTCGGTGAGCATCTGCGCACGCGCCTCGCGGCCGACGATGGCGTTGAAGTCACGCACCATGCGCGGGTACGGGTCCGGCCCGGCGACGGTGCCGATGATGTAGAAGGTGTCGCGCACGTTGGTGACCCAGTCGCGCATGGCTTCGTTGAGCGCGTCCTTGAGCGTGGCCGAGCCGGAGGTGACCGGTACCACCGTGGCCCCGAGCAGCTTCATGCGGTAGACGTTGATCTTCTGCCGTTCGATGTCGGTGGCGCCCATGTAGACCACGCATTCCAGGCCCAGACGGGCGGCCACGGTGGCGCTGGCCACGCCGTGCTGGCCGGCGCCGGTCTCGGCGATGATGCGGGTCTTGCCCATCCGCGCGGCCAGCAGGGCCTGGCCGATGGTGTTGTTGATCTTGTGCGCGCCGGTGTGGTTCAGGTCTTCGCGCTTGAGCAGGATCTGCGCCCCGCCCACCTGCTGGCTGAGCCGTTCGGCGTGGTAGATCGGGCTGGGCCGGCCCACGTAATGGGTGAGGTCTTTGTCGTAGGCGGCGATGAAGGCCGGATCGCGGCGCGCCTCATCGTAGGCCGCCGCCAGCTCCTGCAGCGGACCGATCAGCGTTTCAGCAACGAAACTGCCGCCGTAGCGGCCGAAATGGCCCTGGGCATCGGGGTAGGCGTGGAAATCGGTGATGGGGGATGCGGACATGGCGCGACAACCGGTGGAGACAGGGGGCCAATTTAACGCACATGTCATGACAGGAATATCGATAATATCTGCGACAACCCGTCAGGAAAACTCACATGAGCGACCTTCCCCTGCCGCCGCTCAACGCCCTGCGCAGTTTCGAGGCCGCCGCCCGCCTGGGTGGGGTGGGCCGCGCCGCGGAGGCCCTGCACGTCACCCATGGCGCGATCAGCCGGCAGCTGCGGGTGCTGGAGGATCACCTGGGCGTGGCGCTGTTTGAACGCGACGGGCGCGGACTGCGCCTGACCCGGGCCGGGGCCGAGCTGCAGGGCGCCTGCGAGGGCGCGTTCGGGCAGATCCGCGAGGCCGTGGGCGCGCTCAAGCGCCAGCAGCGGCCCGACGCGCTGGTGCTGGGCTGCAGCGGCAGCATCCTGGCGCGCTGGATGATTCCGCACCTGCCGGCGCTGCAGCGCGACCTGCCGCAGCTGGCGCTGCATTGGTCGGCGCAGGACGGGAGCTTCACCGACGCCCAGCGCGGCCTGGATGCGGTGCTGCTGCTGGCCCAGCCCCCGTGGCCCCGGGGGTGGCAGGTGCGCGAACTGGCGCCGGAACGGGTGGGCGTGGTGGTCAGCCCGCAGCACCCGGCGGCGGCGCGGTTGCGCCAGCGGCCGCCGACCGCCCTGCTCGGCGAAGCGTTGCTGCATACCGCCTCGCGCCCGCAGGCATGGCCGGCGTGGGCGCTGGCGCATGGGCTGGACCCGGCGCAGCTGCAATTGGGTAGCGGGTTCGAGCACCTGTACTACCTGCTGGAGGCAGCGGTGGCCGGGCTGGGCGTGGCGATCGCACCCGAGCCGCTGGTGGCCGACGAGCTGGCCGCCGGCCGCCTGTTGGCGCCGTGGGGATTTGGCGCCACCGGCGGGTTCTGGGTGCTGGCCACACCCGACGGGGCGGTGGATGCACGGGTGGACGTGCTGGCCGGGTGGCTGCAGCAGCAGTTGGCGGGGGCGTAGGTCCCCACCGCTGGTGGGGACGATGCCGGGGCGCGCGCCGGTCAGGCGGCGGTCGGCGCTGCCAGGCGTTGCTGCACGTCGTCGCGCAGGCGCGCCAGTTCCACTTCGGCCTGCTGGCGCTGCTGCATGCCCTCGCGGTGGATGGTGCGCACTTCTTCCACCGTGGCGATCAGCTGCTCGTGCACGTGGCGCAGCGTGGCCACGTCGATCACCGCGCGCTGGTTGGCCTTGGCCGTTTCCACGGTGGTCTGGCGCAGCAGGTCGGCATTGCGCCGCATCATCTCGTTGGTGGCATCGTCGATCGCGTTGGACAACGCCACCGCGTTCTTCTGCTCATTGAGCGACAACTGGATCGCGAACTGGCGCTTCCACGACGGAATGGTGATGTCGCGGACGGTGTTGAACTTCTCGATCAGCAGGATCGCGTTGGCCTGGATCAGCCGGATCATCGGCAAGGACTGGTCGGCCGCGTGCTGCATGACCAGCAGGTCGCCCACGCGCTTGTCGAGCAGCCGGATCGCGTTGTCCAGCTCGCCCTGGCGGATCCGCTGCTGCGGATCGTCCTGGCCCTGCCCGGCCAGCTGTTCGCTGCGCAGCGAGGCGATCCGGCGCTTGCCGGCGGCGATGTGCAGGCCCAGGCCGTGGCGTTCTTCGCGGACGATCTCGTGCATGCGGTCGAACTCGACCACGCGCTGGCCCATCAGCGCCTGTTGGCTGCCCACGTCGCCCATCAACTGCTCGATCTGGCGATTGGTGTCGCTGAATTTCTGCACCAGCTCGCCCTTGGACGCGCGCAGTTTGTCGATCAACCCACCGATCACCGGCACCTTCGAGCGTTCGGCCAGCCCGTCAAGCTTCAGCGCGCGCGCGATGCGCACCACCTCGCCCAGCTTGTCGCCGCTGGCATCGAGGTCGCGGTTGCGTACCTGGTCGAGCAGCTGGCTGGAAAACGCCGCCGTCTTGGCCGCCGCGTCGCGCCCGAACACCTGCAGGTTGCCCGGCCGGATGTCGTCCAGGCTGCGCCCGATCTCGGCGATTTTCGGCAGGTCGTCCCGGCCCAGGCCCAGCGCCTGCAATGCATTGTCATCGATGACATCCACGCTGACCTCCACCGGGAGGGACGCGTTCGGCTGGGAATCCTGGGTCATCGGTGCATCTCCATTCTGAAGGGCGGCCGGAGCGCCGGCACGGGTCAGTGTACTCAGGGAAGTCTAGCGTGCGCCGCGGCGACCTCGGCGCGGATCTGGCCCAGCAGTTGCGCGGCCTGCTCGTTCTGCCGTGCATGCGTCCGGGTGCGGCCGGCACGGACGGCCTGCTGCCACGCCGGCACCAGCACCTCGGCGATGCGCTGGAAGTGGTCCAGCAGGGCCGCGTCCTGGGCCTGCAGCAGCTGTGTCTGGCCAGCCTGCATGCGTTTGAGCGAGGCCAGCGTGCGCAGGTGCACCACGCGCTGGTGCAACGTGCCCTGCGCAGCGGTGGGCAGACCCGCACCCAGCACCGTTCCGGCATCGGCCCACTGCTCCAGCGCCTGCGCGCCGTGCAGATCCGCCGCGGCCGCGTGCGTGCCCGCCTCGACCGCGGCGCCCAGCCGGTGAGCATGCGCCTGGGCATTGAGCAGCAGGACGCCGCACTGCGCCTGCAACGCGTCGGCGTCGGCCTGGCGCTCCACGTCGCGCCCCAGCAGCCGCCCCCACCAACCGGTCTGGCGGCGCAACCGGGCCGGATTGCCCGCCTGCAGGGCCAGCGCAAGCCGCGACAGCGCCTCGACCAGATCGCTGCGCGGCTCCTCCTCGCACCCACCGGCAACCGGCGCGCGCGGGGCCATCGCCTGCACCAGCACCTCGCCGTAGCGCGACAGCACCGCTGCGTCGGCGACGAGGGTGGCCGGCGGCGCCGGCAGCGCAGGCAACGACGGCGCGGTCATGCAGGTGCATCACCGCCGTCGCGTTCCCAGCGCGGCGGCAGGCTCGATTCGCCGTAGAAGTGGCGCATCAATGCCTCATCCAGGGCGCGCTCCTCGGGCGTGGAAGCGCGCCTGGGGCGGGCACCGACGCGCGGGGCCGGCCCGCTCTCCATCTGCTGGCGCACCCAGCCAGCCAGCAAGGCCAGCGTTTCGCCGGTGCGCACCTGTTGCTGGTGCGAATCGCCGAGCAGCTGCAACAGCGGGGCCAGCCCGGCCTGCAAGCCACTGGCCAGCGGTTCGGCCAGCGGCGGTGCCGCCACCGGCGCAGCAGGAGGGGCGGCGACCGTTACCGGCTCGGCGCGTGCGGCCGACAGCCGCTCCAGCGCCGACAACAACGCCGGCCAGGGCGCGGGCTCGACCTCGGCCACGGCCGCTGGGGGCGGCAACTGCAACGCGCTGGCGATGTCGGCCAGCTGCGCTACCACGCGCCCGCCGACATCGGCGTCGTCGGCACCCATGGCTTTGTTGCGCAGGAAGTCACGCTTGATCTGCTGCCAGCGCTCCAGCTCGGCGCCCTGCAGCAGGCCCCGCAGTTCGGCCAGCTTGAGCAGGTTTTCCTCGGCCCCGGTGGTGAGCAGCTGCGCCTCGCCCTGGTAGTGGTCGGACACCAGCTGCTGCAGCTCGGCGTCGTTCATCACCGGCGAGATCTTCTCCGACAGCTTGTTCATGTTGCGGTAGCTGCCCTGCAGCCGGAACGCCGGCTCGGTGCGGTAGCGGTCGTCCTGCGCCGCACTGGCGATGTACTGCTGGTTGACCCGGTAGACCACGTCGCGCACGCGCAGCATGCGCTGCAGGGTGGCGACGATCTCGTTGACCTCCGCGCCGCTGTAGGCGTGGCTGAGCGCGTTGGTGGACACCTCCTTGCCCATCGCCCGCTCCACCAGCAGGTAGAGGTCGGCCATGTCGCGCGTGGCCAGCGGCGCCAGCACCGGATTGGAGGTCAGGCTGTTTTCGATGTAGCTCAGGGTGAAGGCATCTTCCATGCCGCCCAGCACGTCACCCAGGTTGTAGATGTCGGCGCGGTTGGCGAGCATGTCCGGAATCTTGAACACCTCGCCGGACTCGGTATACGGGTTGCCGGCCATCACCACGCAGAATTTCTTGCCGCGCATGTCGTAGGTGCGGGTGCGCCCGCGCCACACGCCTTCGATGCGGCGCGTGCCGTCGCACAACGAGATGAACTTCTGCAGGAATTCCGGGTGGGTGTGCTGGATGTCATCGACATACAACATGGTGTTGTTGCCCATTTCCAGCGCCAGATTGAGCTTTTCCAGCTCCTGGCGCGAGGTGGCGTCCGGCGCCTGGGCCGGGTCCAGCGAGCGCACCTCGTGGCCCAGCGCCGGGCCGTTGATCTTCATGAAGACCAGGCCGAGGCGGTGCGCCACGTATTCCATCAGCGTGGTTTTGCCGTAGCCGGGCGGCGAGATCATCATCAGCAGGCCCATCAGGTCGCTGCGCTTGTTTTCGCCCACCGTGCCCATCTGCTTGGCCAGGTTGTCGCCGATCACGCCGAGGTAGACGTCGTTGATCAGCTTGTTGCGCACGAACGAGGACAGCGGCCGCGCCTTGAACTCGGACAGGCGCAGGGTGTCGCGTTCGCGCGTGACGATGCGCTGGCGGACCGCCTGGTAGGCATGGAACGCAGGCACGAACACGCCGGTGTGGTGCTGCAGGCGCGCCAGGAAATCATCCAGCGACAGGGTCATGTGGCCCTGCACGATGCGCGGGTGTTCGCCCAGCAGGCCGTCCACGCTGACCAGCAGCACCACATCGCTGGCGCGGGTGCGCAGCGCGCGCTGCACCAGCAGCAGGGCAGCCGCCTCGTCGGCATAGCCGGCGTGGTCGGTGAACGCCGGGGTGCGGCACAGGGCGCGCAGCCACTGCCCCGCCAGCGCCCAGCGCGCGCCCAGGCCGTCCTGCTCGCGCTGCAGGGCGCGCTCCAGCGCCTCGCGCTGGCCGGCCGCCTGCAGCTGTTGGCCCAGTGCCTCCAGCAACGCCAGCGCATAGCGGCTGCTGGTGAACACCGGTTCGCCGGCCGACAGTTCGTCGGCGAGGTAGGCGGCGGCCGCCAGGTGGTCGGCGGCCGTGAACGGCAGCGCGTGTTCGTCATTGAACGCGGCCAGGGCCTGTGTCATCTCCGCGCGTAGTGCCTGGCGGCCCTCATCGGAGCCGAACAGGCGCGCGATCGCATCGGCGCCAGCCTGGCGTGCCGGCCACTGGGCCACGTCTTCGCGGCGCTGCCGTGCGGCCCAGAACAGCATCGCCAGCGCGCGCACGCGCGGCGCGTGCAACAGGGTGCCGGCCGCCTGCTGCAGCGGCAGCAGCGCGCGCAGGATCACGGTGGCGTCGTGGTCATGGATGCCGCGTTCGTAGCCTTCCCGGTAACGCGGCGCGGCGAAATCACGCACGGTACGGTCCAGCGCCTCCGGCTCGGCGGCGCTGTGCTGCAACCCGGCCAGGTCGAGCCCGTCACGGTTTTCCATGGCTGCACGCAGCACGCTGCCGGCCAGGTACTCGCCGCGGTACAGCGTGTCCGATTCCGAATCCAGGCTGAGCTGCCAGTACGGCTTGAGTTCGGCCAGTTCGGGATCGTGCAGCGGCTCCAGGAAGTCGGTGCCGGTGAGGTGGATGGCCAACGCGTCGCCGCGCGGCAGGATGGTCAGGTCCAGCGCCTGGGTGTTCACGCTGAAGCGGTGCCGCGGGCCAAGGCGCACGACGTTGCCGCCGGCCTCGAACAGGTCGCTGCGGTCGCGCAACGCGCGCACGGCCTGGTCGCGCACGCCTTTCAGGCGTGATTCGATGTCGTCGGCCTTGACGCTGTCACGCAGGCCGCGCAGGCGTTCGGCCAGTTCGCGCAGCTTGAGGATCAGCGGGTCGCCGGCGAAGAAGGCGTTGAGCTCGTCGGCGCTGGCGAAGCGCTCGGTGCGCTTGGCCAGGCCGTCGAGGATGCGGGTGGCCGCGTCCAGCACCGAGCGCGCCTTGCGCTGGCGCTCGTCCAGCAGCGCCTGCTTGTGGGCCTCGAAGGCATCGATCAGTTCTTCGCGCTTGGCCAGGATGTCGCCCAGGAACTGCTCGTGTTCGCCGAACTGGCTTTCCAGTTCCTCCAGCTGCACCAGCAGCCGCGACATCTGTTCGTCGGCACGTTCGGGATCGGTGGCCATCGCCAGCGCGCTGGTGATGGCCTGCGAGAACAGCGCGAACTGCGCGGCGAACTGCGCCACCGCTTCGGCCGACCCCAGGCTGCGGCGGCGCTGTTCGGCGCGCGCGCGGGTCTGGTTGAGGCGCGCGTAGATGGCCGAGATCGCCTCGACCACGCGGGTGCGCGCGGTGGCGTCGTCGACCTTCAGCCCGGCCATCAGCTCGGACAGCATGTCCAGGTCGGCCGACATGGCGCGCAGGCCGGCCAGCTGTTCGTCCAGCACCCGCGCGCTTTCGGCCTGCTGCGCGGCCTCGTCCAGCGCCTGCAGGCGCTCGCCGAGCGGGGCCAGCGCGGCGTCGCCGGCCAGGAACGCGCCGGTGGCCGCGCCGATGGCCTCATGCGCCTGCTGCAGCGCGGCGGTCATCGCATCGATCAGGTCGGTGTCGATGTAGCGGTAGTCGCGGATGGTGAGCAGGTGCCCACGCTGCGCCGAGATCGCATTGAGCGCCTCGACGAAGGACTGCACGTCTTTCCAGTTCTCCGGCTGCAGGCGGGCCAGCAACGCCTTCTGCGTGTTCTGCGCCTGGGCCATGGCCTGCGCGGACTGCGCGCGGATCGACTGCACTTTCTCGTATTCGTCCAGCACCGACTCGCCGGTGCTGCTGACCTCGCGCAGCAGGCTGACCGCGCCCCCGCATTGCGCGTCGTCCAGCCAGTGGTGGGCGTCGAACAGGCGCCGGGTGTCCTGCACCAGGCGCTGGTAGCGCTGCACCGACACGTCGTCGCCTTCGATGGTGCGGGCCAGGTCGAACAGGTTGGAAATGCCGCGCACCAGCTCGGCATTGCCGATGCGGCCCATGAAAGTGTTGCCGGGCGGGCGGCTGGCGGCGAACTCGTCGCTGCTGAATGGCGTTTGCCAGACCTGCATGGCGTGGATGCGGGTCGGCTCGCTGCCTTCGGCATGGAACAGCACCATGCGTCCGTCGTGCATGAAGGCATAGCCGTGGCCGAACACCGGGTTCTGCAGCACGCGCTGGATGGTGTTGTAGACAAACAGCGCCGAGCGCCCGCCTTCGCGCTCGTAGAAGATGTAGAGCACGTCTTCGCCGTTGGGCGAGCGGATGGCGCGCTTGAACTGCATGCCGTCCATCGCCGTGTCGAACGCCTTGTGCTCGCCGCTCTGCAGGTAGTAGCCGCCCGGGAAGATGATGCCGTGGTCTTCGGGCAGCTGTACGCAGGCCTGCACGATGGCATCGTTGCGGATGATGTTGCCGGTGAGCGTGTTGTAGATCAGGCCCCGCCACACGGTTTCGCGATACGGCAGTACCTTGAGCAGGATCAGCGAGCCGACCCGGGCGAAGTCGAACTGCGCGTCGTCCAGCGACTGCGTGCTGTCCTCGACCGGTTCGCTGTAGACGCCCTGGCCGCTCTCGGTGTTGTTCTCGACCTTGATGGTGAGGTCGCCACCGGTGGTTTCCACGAACAGGCTGTCGAGGATGTTCAGGTGCGCATGGCGACCGGTAACGGCCATGTCGCGGGTGGCGCGGGTCCATTCGAAGTCGAACGGCGGCGGCAGTGCGATGTCGCGCTCGCCACGGGCGTCCAGGTAGGTCAGTGCGCCGTCACGGGCCAGCGCCCAGCGGAACACGCGCACGTCGCTGCTGCGCTCGCCGATCTGGAACGAGGCCAGCAGCTTGTCGCCGACCACGATCAGCTGCAGCAGGCGGGCGTGCTTGTAATAGGCGTAGAGCTCGCCGAAGTCGTGCACGAACGCCGGCTGGGCCAGGAAGCTGCCCTTGGCGTCCACCGGCACCACGTCGTAGCCGTCGTTGGCCTGGACCAGCCGGTACAGCCCGAACACGTCTTCGACGCGGGTCTGGGTCTTGAGCCCGATGTACACGTTGTAGCCGAACAGCAGCAGGTCCGGACCGACCTGGACGATGTCGCGGCCAACGCAGTTGTTTTCGCTGCGGATGCGGAAGCGGCCGGTGACCTCCAGCCGGCTGTCGCCGAACTCGGCCAGGCGCTGCGTGTTGAGGGCATCGGCGACGCTGCGCAGGCGGCTGCCCTGCTCGGCCAGGCGGCGGCGCAGCACTTCATAGGCGCCGCCCTGGGCAACGGCCTGGTCGACGCTGGCGGTGGCTTCCGGCGCGGACGGCTCGGGACGGTTGGCGGTATCGGACATCGGCTTCCTTCCGGCTCACGGACAACCGGCCGGGCGAGCCGGCCGGGAAAGACGGGGCGGCGGCATCACGGCCACCGCCGGGGTGCCGGACACGCCACCCCAGGGCGGCGCGCCGGCGGTGCGGCTCAGCGGGTTTCGACCACGGTGGCGGTCACGCTGGGCACCGCTTCAACCGCGTCTTCGCTGATCTGGCGCGGCGCGGATTCGCGCGGGCCCACGCCCAGGTAGCGCTGCATCAGCTCCTGCACGATCGGGCTCTTGTCGGCCAGGCCTTCGATGGACTTGCCCAGCGACACGGCCTTGATCAGGTTCTCGAACATGCCGCCGTCGCCGCCCACCAGGTCGATGTCGGCGTTGCGCAGCGCGCTGGCGATGACGCCGGCGTTCTCGCGCGAGACTTCCTTGCCGGCATCGATCGAGGCCAGTGCCTGCTTGAGGCTGTTGTCGAGCATCATGCGGAACTCTTCGTGGCCGCGCGCGGTGTCGCTGAGCGAACCGATCGCCTCGAACTTGCGGACCAGGCCTTCGGCCTCGGCCAGCAGCTTCTTCTGCACCACGCCGGCCTCGGCGCCGCCGATGGACTCGGTCGCGGTGGCGCGGGCACGGCCCATCTGCTCTTCACCATGGGCCTGGGCCTGCAGGTTCTCAGCCAGCACGCGGGCCTCGTTGGTGCCCTGCTTGAGGTTGGCTTCGGCCTTGGCTTCGATCACGCGGGCTTCGGCGATGCCGACCTTTTCGATGGCCAGCGCCGAGGCTTCGCGCACCTGCGCCTCGGCCAGGCCGGGGGCGGCCTGTTCGGCCCGGGTACCGTCGGCCAACAGGCGCTTGGCATCGGCCTGCTTGCCGGCCGCTTCGTGCTGGGCCTGGGCCAGGGTGGTGATTTCCACGGCACGGTGCTTGGCCGAGGTTTCGGCCGCCTGTGCCTCCTTGACCTGGCGCACCAGCAGTTCCTGCGCCTTGCCTTCGGCCTCCAGGATCAGCACCTGCTTCTGGCGATCGGCTTCGGACACCTCACGCACTTCCTTGATGCGCTCTTCTTCCTGGGCCACGGTCTTGTCGATGGCGATGCGTTCGCGGGTGATGTTGGCCACGTCCATCTTGCCGGACTCGACCACCTTGTCGCGCTCCACGCCCTGCAGCTGCACTTCGCGCTGGGTGGTGACCTGCTCCAGCTGGCGCGCGCGCTCGACGCGCTCGGATTCGATGGCCACCGCGCGCTGGCGGTTCTGCTCGGCCACTTCCACTTCGCGCATGCGGTTCTGTTCGCGGATGTCGATGACTTCCTGCGCTTCGATGCGCGCCTGCTCGGACAGCTGGCGCTGCTCTTCCTGGACCTTGGCGGTCTCGGCTTCCTCACGCGCGCGGATGGTTTCGATCTCGCGCTTCTGGCGGGCTTCGGCTTCGGCCTGCTGGCGTTCCAACGCCAGCAGCGCTTCACGCGCTTCGACGTTCTTCTTGGTGATCGCCAGCTTTTCGTTCTGTTCCAGCTCGTTGGTGACCACGTTGTGGGTGGCGGTCAGCTCGGTGATCTTGCGGATGCCCTGGGCGTCGAGAATGTTGTTCTGGTCCAGCAGCAGCTTGGGGGTCTGCTCCAGGTAGTCGATGGCGACGTCTTCCAGCGCATAGCCGTTCAGGTCGTTGCCGATCACGGCAATGATCTCGTCGCGGAATTCCTGGCGCTTTTCGAACAGTTCGGTGAACTCGAACTTCTTGCCCACCGTCTTCAGCGCTTCGGAGAACTTGGCGTTGAACAGTTCATCGACCGCATGCTTGTCCGAGGCGCGGTCGGCACCGATCGCCTTGGCCACGCGCAGCACGTCGGCCTGCGTTTCGTTGACGCGCAGGTAGAAGGCCACGGCGATGTCGGCGCGCATGTTGTCGCGGCAGATCAGGCCTTCCTTGCCGCGGCGGTCGATCTGCAGGGTGATCAGGCTGATCCGCATCAGCTCGGCGCGGTACAGCACCGGAATGATCAGCGCACCGGTGAAGTGCACCTTGGGCTGCGAACTCATGTCGTTGACGATCAGGGCCACGCCCTGGTCCACCTTGCGGTAGAACGCTTTGAACAGGCCAGCCAGGCCAAGCAGCAGGACCAGCAGGATGCCCACCCCGATCACGAACGGGGCCAAGGTCGCAAAACTCATCGATGGAACTCCTTATCGCCCGCAATCAGGCTGTCTTGGATGGAAAGCGCGGGGTGGGCGTTCTCACGCACCACCAGGTAATGGTTGTGGTCGGCCAGGTAGTCGAGCAGGACCACGCGGTCGCCGCGTGCGAGCACGCTGCCGTCCTGCGAGCGTACCTGCAGGATCAACCCCGCGCCGCCGTCGTCGACGTTGGCATGTCCCATGGTGGCGGTGACCTGCGGCGAGGCGACCACGCCGACGCGCCCCAGCAGCGACGCCTGGGGCACCGGGCGCAGGCGCAGCAGCAGGCGCCGGATCGGGCGCAGCACCACCACGCTGAGCGGCACGGCGGGAACGAGTGCAAGCACGGCGGTAACGCTGCCGGCCAGCCAGCGCACCGGGGTGGGCAGGGGCTGCAGCAGGAACAGGTGGACGAAGTAGGTGACGGTCCAGCCGAAGAAGGCCAGCAGCGCGATCACCAGCATCACCGGGGCGCCGCCCAGGCCCAGGCGCGCGAACATGCCGGAAATGCCGTGCAGGCCGTCATCGCCCAGGTGCAGGTCCAGGCCGTCATGGGCGATGCCGTCATCGACCACGCCGAAGGCGGCCAGCAGCCAATACAGCACGGCGAACGCCAGCACGATGCTGTACGGCAGCGTGGGGAAACTCAACGCGACAGTGAGGAACTCGTCCATTCCATGCCTTCCCTGTGATGGCGGCCAACCGCTTCCCCGGCCGCCGCGTGTGGGAAGCGCTCCGGCTTCCCGCGATTACGCGCCGTGTCGGCCGCGTCATGTCCTGTCGATGCTACGTGAAATTCGCCGCTGCGCCCATAGCAACGCCACCGCGCCCTGGCTGGCGTGGTGGATGGGTTGTCGGCAATGGCCGCGTCGGGATCGCGGGGGGTGTCCCGACCAACGGTCGGGACCTACCGGGCTTCACGTGTCCCCTGACCCGTACCGGGATTCACGGTCGGGACCCGGCGTCGGCGTCAGTCGGCCTCGTGGCAGTCGGCGCGGCGGACTTCTTCGACGAACTTGCGCATCTTGTAGCCGTCCTTGATGCCCGGCTCGGATTCGATTCCGCTGGACACGTCCACGCCCCACGGCAGCGTGGCCACGATCGCATCGAACACGTTGTCCGGGGTGATCCCGCCGGCCAGCAGGAACGGCCGATGCAGGCCGGTGGGCAGGCGGGTCCAGTCGAAGGCCACGCCGGTGCCGCCGCCGCCGCCGGGCGCGTGGCTGTCGAACAGGAACCCGGCTGCGCTGGGGTACCGCAGCTGCAGCTGGCGCGCGTTGACGTCCTCGCGGCCGCCCATTGCCACGGCCTTCAGGTAAGGCATGTTGAAGCTGCGGCAGAACGACTCGTCTTCCTCGCCATGGAACTGCAGCAGGGTCGGCCGCACCGTGCGCAGCACCTCGCGCACTTCTTCCTTGCTGTTGTCGCGGAACAGGGCCACCACGTCCACCATCGGCGCGATCGCCTGGCGCATTGCGCGGGCTTCGGCCGGCGCCACGCGGCGCTTGCTCTCCCGGGCGAAGATGAAGCCGACTGCATCCACGCCCAGTTCCCCGGCCAGGCGGACGTCGCCGGCGCGGGTCATGCCGCAGAACTTGATACGGGTGCGATAGAAAGAGCGGCTCATAGAGTCACCTCGGCGGGCAGTTGCCAGTTGTCGGGGTACAGGGGTCCAACGAACACCAAACCCTGCGGCGGTGCGGTCGGCCCGGCCACGGTGCGGTCCTTTCCGGCCAGCAGCTCACCCAGCCACGACACCGGCTTGTCCCCGCACCCGACCAGGATCAATGAACCGACGATATTGCGCACCATGTGATGAAGGAATGCATTGGCCTGAACACAGACCTCCAGCACCTCGCCATCGCGGGTCACGCTGATCGCCTGCAGCTCGCGGCGGGCATGCAGGGCCTCGCAATTGACGCTGCGGAAGGCGCTGAAGTCGTTTTCGCCCAACAATGCCTGTGCCGCGGCGTGCATCAGCGTGGCATCCAGCGGCCGCCGCTCCCAGCTCAGGCTCTGCCGGTTCAGCGCCGGGCGCACCTGCCGGTTGAGCAGGCGGTAGCGATAGCGCCGGGCGCGGGCGGAGAAGCGTGCATGGAAATCATCGGCCACCGGCTGGCACCAGCGCACCGCGATGGCAGGCGGCAGGCGGGTGGTGGTGCCCAGGGTCCAGCCGCGCGCGTTGCGGATCACGTCGGTGTCGAAATGCACCACCTGGCAGTGGCCGTGCACGCCGGCATCGGTGCGCCCGGCACACATCACCTTGATGGGCGCATCGGCCACCGAGGACAGCGCCTCCTGCAGGCTGGCCTGCACGCTGGGACGACCGCTCTCGCCCAGCTGCTGCCAGCCCTTGAATTCACTGCCATCGTATTCCACGCCCATTGCGTAGCGCATGGTCAACCTCTGTAAGTCGGTAAGAACCGGCCAGGGCCGGTCGGGGCATCAGGCCGGATCGCGCTCGGACCACACGGCAAGTTCATTGCCGCCGGGTTCGACGAACTGGAAGCGGCAGCCCCCGGGAAAGGAAAACACGGGCTTGACCACCTGCCCGCCGTGGGCGGCCACCGCCTCGGCCATCGGGGCAAGGTCATCGGCGTAGATCACCAGCAACGCCGCGCCCGCGGCGGTGGTGGCCGGGCTGCCGCGGAAGAAGCCGCCCTGCAGGCGACCGTCATCGAAGGCGGTGTAGTCCGGGCCGTAATCAACGAACGTCCAGCCGAACACCGTCGAGAAAAAGCGGCGGCTGGCGGCCGGATCGGTGGAGGCGAACTCCACGTAATCCAGCCGGCGCTCGCGCGGCGAAGGCAAGACAGGGCTGCTCATCCCAGCCGCGCCAGCAGTTCCCGGGCCTGCGCCTGGCTGTGCGGGTCTGCCGCAACGGCGACTTCCTGCAGCAGGGTGCGCGCGGTTTCGGCATCGCCGAGGTCCAGGTAGGCAATCGCCAGTTCGAGCCGGTCGCGGCCGGCGGCGGGCGCGATGGAGTCGTGGTCATGGTCGGACCCGGCCCCGTGCGACGCTGCCGGGTCGGTGTCGGTGTCGGTGTCGGTGTCGGCCGCAGTGTGATCGCCGGCGGCGGTGTCATCGGGGAACTCGAACACCCCGCGGTAGGACGGCTGCGCCGCGGCCTCCAGGGCATGCGCCGGCGGCGTGTAGACGTCGACGTCGCGCGGCGCGGGCGTCCCAATGGTCGGGTCCCGCCCGTCTTCTGCCGCGTCCTCGAGCGCAGCGTCAGCCGCCGCCTCAACGTCGGCAACGGGCTGGCCCGGTTCGGGCTCCAGGCGGAACACCGGCTCACGGCGCACGCTGTCGCCCAGATGTTCAGCCGGTGCATCCAGTTCTTCATTGGCCTGGTCGCGTGCTTCATCCAGGCGGGCATCCAGGGCGTCGTCCTGCTGGGCGGCCAGCTCGTCGATGTAATCGGCGGCAGGCACGGCGGCGGCCAGGGCAGTGGCATCCAGGCCGTCGCGGCGCAGCGGGGGCAACGGCGACGGCTTGCGACGGCGGGCCACGGCCCACCCGCCCACCACCAGCAACAGCACCACCAGACCCAGCCAGTACCAGCCGCTACCGCCGGCGTCACGCGTGGCCGGGGCCTGGCCCAGGCGCTGCTGCGCGGCCGCCAGGTCGCTGTCCTTCATCGCGATCAGCGTCTGCTGCTGCTTCTGCAGCTTTTCCAGGTCGGCGACGCGGCCGCGCAGCTCCTGGATCTCGGCGTCGCGGGTGGCGACATCTTCCTTGGCCTGACGCAGTTGTTCGTTGCCCAGCATGTCGCCCTCACTGCCGGCGGCGGTGCCGGTGGTTGTGCCTGCATTGTTGTCGGTGGCGGCGACCGCCGGCGCGATCTCCAGGCGTGCGCCGCTGGCCGCAGCCGCAGCCGCTGCCACCGGCTTGACGGCCGGGCCCGGCGTGGCGGCAACGCCGCTGCTGGCCGGCTGCGGGATGGCCGCGCGCGATTGCCGCCATTGTGCGGCGTGCTCACGCACGATCGCGGCCGCTTCACTGGCGTCGATCGGCGTGGGCGAGTCGGTGGGGCTGCGCAGCACCGCGCCCTGCTTGAGCAGGTTGACGTTGCCGCGGATGAAGGCCTCCGGGTTGGCCCGCAGCAGCGCGACCATCGCCTGGTTGCGGTTGATGCCCTGTTCGCGGGCAACTGCGGCGGCGATCTGGGACAGGGTCTGGCCGCGTTGCACGGTGACGCCGCCGGCGGTGCTTGCCGGTGCGGGCGCTGCGCCGCGCGGTGGAGCGGTGCGTGGCGGCTGCGCGGCCGTGCGTGCAGGCTGGGTCTCTGCCGGGGGCGCAGCCGCGGCCGCGGGGGCCGGCTCACGCACGATGGCATTGGACATCGCACCGGCCGGCGCGACGATCTCCGGTTCGGCCACGGCCAGCGCACTGTTGGGTGCATCGACCAGCGCCGAGTATTCGCGGACCAGGCGCCCCTGGCCCCAGTCGGCTTCGATCAGGAAATTCAGCGACGGGGTGGTGACCGGGGTCTGGGTGCTGACCCGCACCACCGCCCTGCCCTGCGCGTTGCGGGTCAGTTCGAACTGCAGCTCACTGACCAGGCCCGCCGGTGCGTCCAGCCCGACCCGGGCAAAGGTGCCCGGCGAGGCCAGCGCCACCCGCAGGTTCTGCAGCTCGGCCGGGTCGGCCGAGATCACCGGAATTTCGGCCAGCAGCGGCTGGCCGGGCTTGGACAGCACCCGGATATCGCCCAGGCCCAGGGCCAGGGCGGAGCTGCTGGCCAGGGCCAGCAGCAGAGTGGACACATACTTGAGCGGGCGCAGGGCGCCCCGGGTCCGGTTGTTCATGGCGGCCAATATAGCGGCTCCCCCCGTGATCGGCGATGGTTGAATTGCAGCCGCCGATGGCATCCCCATGCCATCGGCGGTGCACGATCAGCCTTCGGCGGCGACCAGCTCGGCCAGCTGCACGGCATTGAGCGCGGCGCCCTTGCGGATGTTGTCCGACACAATCCACAGGTTCAGACCGTTGGGGTGCGAGAGATCCTCGCGGATACGGCCGACATACACCGCATCGTTGCCCGACGCATGGGTCACCGGGGTCGGATAGCCACCGGCTTCATGCTTGTCCACCACTTCCACGCCCGGCGAGCGCGACAGCAGTTCACGCGCGGCCGCCACGGTGACCTTGTCGCGGGTTTCGATGGTGACCGCTTCGGAGTGGCCGTAGAACACCGGCACGCGCACCGCGGTGGGGTTCACCAGGATGCTGTCGTCGCCGAGGATCTTCTTGGTTTCCCAGACCAGCTTCATCTCTTCCTTGGTGAAGCCGCTTTCCAGGAAGTCGTCGATGTGCGGGATCAGGTTGAAGGCGATCTGCACCGGGAACCGCTGCGGGTCGATCTGCTGGAAGCTGAGCAGCTGGCCGGTCTGCTTGCCCAGTTCTTCCAGCGCCGAACGACCGCCACCGGACACGGACTGGTAGGTGGCCACGTTGATGCGCGTGATGCCGTACTGGCGGTGCAGCGGCGCCAGCGCCACCAGCATCTGCATGGTGGAGCAGTTCGGGTTGGCGATGATGCCGCGCGGGCGGTTCTTCAGCGCCTCCGGGTTCACTTCGGACACCACCAGCGGCACGTCGTCGTCGTAACGGAAGGCCGACGAGTTGTCGATCACCACCGCACCGGCGGCGGCGAACTTGGGGCCGAACTCCTTGGACACGCTGCCACCGGCGGAGAACAGCGCGATGTCCACGCCCTTGGGGTCGAAGTCGGCCAGGTCCTGGACCTTGATCTTTTCGCCGCGGTAGTCGATTTCACCGCCGGCCGAGCGCGAGGACGCGAGCAGGCTCAGCGAGGCGATCGGGAAGTCGCGCTCGGCGAGGATGGACAACATGGTTTCGCCGACGGCGCCGGTGGCACCGACGACAGCGACGTGGAAACGACGATCTGCATTGCTCATGGGGGAACCTCGTGTTGGGTGCACCGACCTGCGGTCGGTACCTGCCGTGTGTTGGAGATCTGTACCGACCAACGGTCGGTACCTACCGTGCTTTGTATACCGACCCGCGGTCGGTACGTGCCGTGTCTGGAGGATGTGTGCCGACCAACGATCGGTACCTGCCGTGCCTTGGGGATGCGTACCGACCCACGGTCGGTAGCTGCCGGTTCGGGAACCTCGCCTGTTGGCCGGGGAGGTTCCCTATCGTTTTGCGTCGTCGATTTTTTTGCCGCCCACGGTCGCGCGGCCGGTGTTCGCGGCGGCCACAGCGTCGGCGTTGATCGCGCTTGGCGGGTGGCCGGCGTTCGGCCCCAGCCCCAGCGCGGCGATGAGGTTGTCCACGGCCAGCTGCACCATCGCCCGGCGCGTGGCCTGGCTGGCGCTGCCGATATGCGGGGTCAGCACGATGTTGTGCAGGGCCAGCAGTTCCGGGCGCACCGTGGGCTCGCCTTCGAACACGTCCAAGCCGGCAGCGGCGAGGCGACCGTTGGCCAGTGCGTCGGCCAGCGCGACCTCGTCGACGATGCCGCCGCGGGCGATGTTCACCAGGGTGGCGGTCGGCTTCATCTTCGCCAGCGCGCCGGCGTCGATGATGTGGTGCGAGGACGCGCTGTAGGGCAGCACCAGTACCAGGTGGTCGGCCTGGGCCAGCAGCGTGTCGAGGTCGACGTACTGCGCGCCTACCTCGGCTTCGGTGGCGTCGGGCAGGCGCGAGCGGTTGTGGTACAGCACGCGCATGCCGAACCCGAGCGCGCCGCGGCGGGCGATGCCCTGGCCGATGCGGCCCATGCCAAGGATGCCCAGCGTACTGCCGTGGACGTCCGCGCCCAGCAGGGTCTGGAACGACCATTGGCCCCACTGCCCATCGCGCAGCCAGCGCTCGGCTTCGGTGATGCGGCGGGCGGTGGCCATCAGCAGCGCGAAGCCGAGGTCGGCGGTGGTTTCGGTCAGGACGTCGGGGGTGTTGCTGGCCAGGATGCCGGCCGCGCTGAGCGCGTCCACGTCCAGGTTGTTGTAGCCCACGCCGACGTTGGCGATCGCACGCAGCTGCGGCGCGTTGGCAATCTCGGCCGGTCCGATGCGCTCGTTGAGGGTGATCAGGGCACCCTCGACGCGGGCCAACTGCGCGGCCAGCATCTGCGGGGTGTAGCGGGTGACCTCGCCGGTCATGGTCAGCTCGACATGCTGCCCGAGCTGTTCGACCACATCGTCGAACAGCGGCTGGCTGACCCAGACCCGGGGGCGGCGATCAGCCATCGATCGTGCCCGGGATGCGCGGGGTGATGGTGCCGACGTCGCCGCACTGCGCGCGGTGGCGCAGGGCCTGGTCCATCAGCACCAGCGCCATCATCGCCTCGGCGATGGGGGTGGCGCGGATGCCGACGCACGGGTCGTGGCGACCGGTGGTGATCACATCGACCGCGTTGCCGTCGGCATCCACCGTGGCACCGGGCAGGCGCAGGCTGGAGGTGGGCTTGAGCACGATCGAGGCGGTGACCTGCTGGCCGGTGGAGATACCACCGAGGATGCCGCCGGCATGGTTGCTGGCGAAACCCTGCGGGGTGATCAGGTCACGGTGTTCGGTGCCCAGCTGGGCAGCGCTGGCAAAGCCGTCGCCGATCTCCACGCCCTTGACCGCGTTGATGCTCATCAGCGCGGCGGCCAGTTCACCGTCGAGCTTGCCGTAGATGGGCTCGCCCCAGCCGGGCGGGACGCCGTCGGCGACCACGTTGACGCGCGCGCCGACCGAGTCGCCGGACTTGCGCAGCGCGTCCATGTAGCTTTCCAGCGCGGGCACCTGCTCGGCAACCGGCCAGAAGAACGGGTTGTCTTCCACCGCCGACCAGTCATGCCCGGTGGGGGTGATGGCGCCGAGCTGGGAGAGGTAGCCACGCACGGTTACGCCATGGCGCTGCTGAAGCCACTTCTTGGCGATGACGCCGGCGGCCACGCGCATGGTGGTTTCGCGCGCCGACGAACGGCCGCCACCGCGCGGGTCGCGGATGCCGTACTTCTGCCAGTAGCTGTAGTCGGCATGGCCAGGGCGGAACTGCTGGGCGATGGCGGTGTAATCCTTGCTGCGCTGGTCGGTGTTGCGGATCAGCAGGGCAATGGGCGTACCCGTGGTGCGGCCTTCGTAGACGCCGGACAGGATCTCGACGTCGTCGGCTTCGCGGCGCGCCGAGGTATGCCGGCTCTTGCCGGTGGCGCGACGCTGCAGGTCGTGGTCGAACTCACCGGCGCTGATTTCCAGCCCCGGCGGGCAGCCATCGATCACGCAGCCGATCGCCGGACCGTGCGATTCGCCGAAGGTGGTGACGGTCAGCAATGTGCCGAAGCTGTTGGAACTCACGGCCGCTGCGCTGCCAGTTCGGTGATGCGCGCGCTGTGGGCGATCAGTTCACGGCATTCGACGGCGAAGATGCCCATCTGGCCGACCTTGAATTCGATCCAGGCAAAGTCGACTTCGGGCAGGAGCTTGATGAGATGCTGTTCGGACTCGCCTACTTCGCAGATCAGCAGGCCGTCTTCGCTGAGGTGCAGCGGGGCGTCGCGCAGGATCTTGAGGACCAGGTCGAGGCCGTCGGGGCCGGCCCGCAGGCCCATGTCCGGCTCGTAGGAATATTCCTGCGGCAGGGCATCGGTTTCGTCGTTGGTGACGTAGGGCGGGTTGGTGACGATGAGGTCGTAGTGGCGGCCGGTGAGGCCGGTGAACAGGTCGGACTTGATCAGGGTGACGTTGTGCGCCTGCAGGCGGTCCTTGTTTTCATGCGCCAGGGCCAGGGCATCGTCGCTGAGGTCGACGCCGTCCACTTCCCAGTTGGGGTAGTAGTGGCCGATGGCGATGGCGATGCAGCCCGAGCCGGTGCACAGGTCGAGGGCGCGATGGACGTCGCGGCCGGCCAGCCAGGGTTCGAAGCCGGTTTCGATGAGTTCGGCGATGGGCGAGCGCGGGACCAGGGCGCGGCTGTCACTCTTGAAGCTGAGGCCGGCAAACCAGGCTTCGCCGGTAAGGTAGGCGGCGGGCAGGCGCTCGTTGATGCGACGTTCGAACAGGGCGAGCACCTCCGCCTTTTCGGGCGTGGTGACGCGGGCGGCGCCGTAGGCGGGGCCGAGGTCGTGCGGGAGGTGCAGGCTGTGCAGGACGAGCTGGGTAGCCTCGTCCAGGGCGTTGTCGTAGCTGTGTCCGAAGGTGAGGCCTGCGGCATTGAAACGGCTGGTGCCGTAGCGGATCAGGTCGATGATCGTGTGGAGTTCGGCGGCCGTTTCGGCAGTCATGGCAAGGCAACAGACAGTGTGGCCCCCGATTATAGGCGACCCCATGCCCCCCGGCATCCGTTGCAGTCGAAAGTGGTTGGTGTTGGGGTTGGAGGCCTGGAGCCAGGTCAAGGTCAAGGTCAAGGTCAACTTCAAGAGCAGCGCCGCTTTGTTTGCGGGCTGGGTCGGGGGGGGGGGGGGGGGGGGGGGGGGGGGGCGGGCGGGGCGGGGGGGGGGGGGGGGGGGGCGGCGCGGCCCCCCCCCCCCCCCCCCCCCCCCCCCCCCCCGCCCCCCCCCCCCCCCCCCCCCCCCCCCCCCCCCCGCCCCCCGACACACCCTCGGTGCCGCATTGAGAGCAAGGTCAAGAACCAGAGCAGCCTCCTGCGCCCGCACGGGTGGAGGAGTAGTGCCGAGCCTTGCTCGGCACCTCCCTACCCTCACCCATGACCTGCCCCCCTCCCCGCGCACCCATCGCAACCGCCCTGCCAGTGCCATGCACTGGCCCCGCCTCATCTTGCCCTTGCCTTGGCCCTGGCCTTGGTCATTGCCCTTACCCAAGGGGCACCAGCCAACTGTCGAGCGTCGGCGCGGGTGGGGTTGCGGGGCCCTGAGGCGCATGGATGCGCCGACGGAGCTTACAAGGACGTACTTGCAGCGTGCCCCGCAACCCCACCCGTGCCGGCGCCGCCCCCGATCGCGGCACACCAAGGCTCCGGCTCCAAAGCTCCGGCTCCGGCTCTGGCTCTGGCTCCGGCTCCGGCTCCAGATTTCGCCTCTGCTTCAGACTTACCGCTCTTAAAAAGAAACCCCAACCAACCCCAAAAGACCCAACAGCGCCGCCACCACCCCTATCATGGTGGCCCCTTCCGGGAACGGGCTTTCCATGTTCAATCGCAACGTCGGCATCATCCTGCTCATCGCCCTGGCCGCCGGCCTGGGCCTGGTCGCCGCGCAGAAAGTGTTCGCGCCCACGCCGGCCAGCGACCGCCCCGCTACCGAATCGATCACCTTCTACCCCCAGCCCCGGCCCCTGCCTGACTTCAACCTCAGCCAGTCCGACGGCACCCGCCTCATTCCCGGCGAGCTCAAAGGCCACTGGACCCTCGTATTCCTGGGCTTCACCTTCTGCCCCGACGTCTGCCCCACCACCCTGGCCGACCTTGCCCAGGCCCAGAAACAGTGGGAAGCCCAGCCCGAAACCCTCCGCCCCCGCCTGGTCTTCATCTCCGTGGATCCCGAACGTGACACCCCTGCCCGCCTAGGCGAGTACGTGCACGCCTTCCACAAGGACACCCTGGCCGCCACCGCCGACGTCCCCTCGCTCGAACGCTTTGCCACCTCGCTCGGCTTCGTGTTCCATAAAGTGCCCGGCAAAGACTTCGATGAAAATCCCCAGGATTACACCCTCGAACACTCGGCCAGCCTGGCCGTGCTCGACCCAAACGGCAAACTTGCCGGCCTGATCCGCCCCCCTTTCAATGCGCAGGCCATTGCCCGCGACCTGCAGACGCTGACCGAGAAAACCGCACCATGAGCCTGACCACCACGCTGAGCTACGTCCTGCCCCACCGCCTGCTGTCCTCGATGGCGCGGCGCCTGGCGTATTCCAGCAACCCGCGGATCTCGCGCTGGCTGATCGACACCGTGACCGAGAAGTTCGGCGTCAACCTGGCCGAAGCCGCCAATCCCGACCCCCGCAGCTACGCCACCTTCAACCAGTTCTTCACCCGCGCGCTCAAGCCCGGCGCCCGCGTGGCCGCGCCCGACCCGCGCACCCTGGTGATGCCCGCCGATGGCCGCATCAGCCAGCTTGGCGCCATCGAGGACGGCCGCATCTTCCAGGCCAAGGGCCAGTCGTTCACCGCCGCCGAACTGCTGGGCGACGCCAAGGATGCGGAGGTCTTCCATCACGGCCTGTTCGCCACCGTGTACCTGTCGCCCAAGGACTACCACCGCGTGCACATGCCGTGGACCGGCACCCTGCGCGAAACCGTGCACGTGCCCGGCCGTCTGTTCAGCGTGGGCCCGGCCGCGGTCAACAACGTACCCGGCCTGTTTGCCCGCAACGAGCGCCTGGTCTGCCATTTCGATACCGACTTCGGCCCGATGGTGTCGGTGATGGTGGGCGCGCTGCTGGTGTCCGGCGTGGAAACCGTGTGGGGCGGTGAAGAGATCCCGGCCTACGGCGACACGATTACCCGCAAGGACTATCGCGGCAAGGGGATCACGCTGGAGCGCTTCGCGGAGATGGCACGCTTCAACTACGGCTCCACCGTGATCATCCTGCTGCCGCCGGGCGTGGCCGAGTTCGCCCCGCACCTGGATGCCGAGCATGCCGTGCAGTTGGGGCAGGCGCTGGCTACCCTGAAGTGACGGTGGTGCCGGCCGCTGGTCGGTATCTCGGGTATTTCAGGTATCCCGGGGAGCCGGCCAGCGGCCGGCACTACCTGGGTCGAGGGCGTGATCGGCGCCCACAAAAAAACGCCCCGGGAAACCGGGGCGTTTTTTTGTGCGCGATCCGCTGCGGTCAGATCTCGACCGGACCGACGTCCATGCCGTCGTAGTCTTCCACGCCATTGGCTTCGGCCAGCGCCTGAAGCTCCTGGTTGCGGGCGTCCAGCGAGGCTTCGCTGTGCACCTCGGCGCGCTCCACGTGCAGCACGTGGTACGGCGCCTCGCCCTCTTCCAGGTCCGGCTCGAAGATCTCGACCAGGCTGTAGCCCATGCCGACCAGCTTCTCGCCCAGGCCGCTCAACGGCTCGGGGGTGGTGTTGACGAAGAAATAGCCCCACAGCATCGGGCCATTGAGGTCCCAATCGGTGTTTTCGCGGATGTTGGCGAACATCTCGTTGATTGCGGTGATATCCATCGTCTTGTCCTGTATGCGTGACCCGGTGGCCGAAAGGGAGTGGCCGCGGGCGTGATGCCGGCAGCCTACTCCATTGGGCGTGTGCTTACTTGCCGCAACCCTGCAGCTTGAGCACCTGCCCCTGCCTGAGCGCATAGGCCGGGGCCTTGAGGCCGTTGGCGCGGGCCAGTTCACGCACGTCGCACTGGAACTTGTCGGCGATCGCCCCCAGGGTCTGGCCCTTGCCCACTTTGTGGCTGCGGACCGGCTTGGCCTTGGGCTTTGCCGCCGGGGTGGCCACCGGGGCGACCGGGGTAGCGGCCACTGCGCTGGCCTGCACCTGTGCCACCGGCACCACGCTGCCCACGGCCACGTTACCGGTGTAGCTGGCCGCGGCGGGGCGCACGATCGCCGCGTTGAGATCGGCGGTGATCAGGGTGCGTGCCAGGTCCGCGCGCGGGCCGCTCACGCAGTAGCGGTTGTACAGCCCGGCGATGCGGGTGGTGGCGTTGATCGTGGTACCGGCCGGAATCCAGCCGTCGGCCTCATAGCGCGGGTTGAGGTTGCGCAGCGCGCGCATGTAACCGTCGCGGGTGCCGGCACTGCCCAGACAGATGGTCAACTCGTAGATGGTGGTGGACTTGGCCAGCCGGATCGTCGCCGGCTGCGCGCTGATCTTCGGGAACTCCACGCCGTACTGCTGCGGGTGCAGGAAGATCCAGGCCGCGGCGATCACCATCGGCACGTAGTCCTTGGTCTCACCGGGGAACTGGTTGTACACGCTGTCCACCCAGAAGCCCTGGCCGCCGCTCTGCTTGAACACGCGCACGGCGCGGCCTTCGCCGCCGTTGTAGCCGGCCAGCGACAGCTCGACGCTGCCATTGAGTTCACGCATGCGCTCGTTGAGATAGGTGGCGCTGGCCTCGGCCGCGCTGCGCGCATCGAAGCGGGTATCGAAGCCGGTGCCATCCGGACCCAGCCCGAAGCGGCGGCCGGTAGCCGGCATGAACTGCATCAGGCCCGCGGCACCGGCGCGCGAGGAGGCGTGCACGCGGCCATTGGATTCCTTGGCCATGATCCCGAACAGCAGCGCCTCGGGCAGGCCGCGCTTCTCCCACTCGGGCCACATCACCTGGCGCAGGTTCTGGTAGTTCTCGTAGGTGGTCATCAGGGCCGGGCGCATGTCGGTGAGCCAGCGGCGGATGCCGGCCTGCACCGCCGGGTTGTACTCGACCATGTTGTCGAAGGCGTGGCGCTTGTCGTTGAGCAGCGCCGCCGCACGCGCCGCTTCGGGCACGTCGGCCGACAGCGGGCCGATGTGGTCCGGGTCGGCTTCCAGCAGGCCGCCGTCGCTGGCCAGTTCGTCGCCCTCGCCATCGCGGGTGTCGGCGTTGTCCTTTAGCAGGCGTTTGTAGGCCGGCAGCATGTTGCTGACCTGGCAGCCCTTCTGGGCGACACAGGCGCTGATCACATCCTCCATGTCCTCCAGCGCGGCGTCGCCTTCGTTCTTGCCCTTGGGATCGGCATTGGCCACCAGCACCAGCGCGGCACGGTAGCGCTTCTCGGCGGCCGCCATGCGCTGGTCCAGCGCATCGATCTTCACCCGGTCACGGGCCGAAACCCGCTGTGCATGGGCCTCCGGCACGAACGAGAGCATTGCAGCGAGCGCCAACAGCGGCCAACCACGGACAAGCAAGACAGGAACGGGCATTTTTGGCACTGTGTGCGAAAGATGGGGCAGAGTAGCCGCGCCGCTTGCATCGGGGCAACCCGGTTGGCCCGGCAAGCTGCGCCGACGTTTAGAATCCCGCCCATTCACACAGCACCAGCACAAGCGAGTTGACCATGGATCCGATCCTGCTCGGCAAAGGCATCACCGACGATATCGCCGTGACCCTGCAACCCCGCCTGGGCAATCGCCATGGTCTGGTGGCCGGGGCCACGGGCACCGGCAAGACCGTCACCCTGATGACCCTGGCAGAAGGCTTTTCACGGATCGGCGTGCCGGTGTTCCTGGCCGATGTGAAGGGCGACGTATCCGGCCTGGCCGTGGCCGGTGCGGGTACCGAGGCCTTGCTGCAACGGGCGCGGGAGATCGGCGTGGCCGACTACGCCCCCGCCGCCAGCCCGACGATCTTCTGGGATCTGTACGGCAAGCTGGGGCACCCGGTGCGCACCACCGTGAGCGAGATGGGCCCCACCCTGCTGGCCCGCATCCTGGAGCTCAACGACACCCAGTCCGGCGTGCTCGACATCGTGTTCAAGCTGGCCGACGACCGCGGCCTGCTGCTGCTGGACCTGGATGACCTGCGCGCCCTGCTCGGCCTGGTGGCCGACGAACGCAAGGACATCTCCACCGAATATGGCCTGGTCAGCGCGCAGACGGTGGCGGCGATCCAGCGCTCGCTGCTGCGCCTGTCGCAGGACGGCGGCGAAGCCTTCTTCGGCGAGCCGGCGCTGGAACTGGCCGACATCATGCGGGTCAACCATGACGGCCGTGGCGTGATCGGCATTCTGGCCGCCGACCAGCTGGTCCTCAAGCCCAAACTGTATTCGACGTTCCTGCTGTGGCTGCTGTCGGAACTGTTTGAAACCCTGCCCGAAGTGGGTGACCTGGACAAACCCAAGCTGGTCTTCATTTTCGACGAGGCGCATCTGCTGTTCGACGATGCGCCCGCGGCGCTGGTGCAGCGCATCGAGCAGGTGGTGCGGCTGATCCGCTCCAAGGGCGTGGGCGTGTACTTCTGCTCGCAGTTCCCCGACGACGTGCCGGCCAACATCCTGGGGCAGCTCGGCAACCGCGTGCAGCATGCGCTGCGCGCCTTCACCCCGCGCGACCAGAAGGCGGTGAAGACTGCTGCCGAAACGTTCGTGCCCAATCCCAAGCTGGACGTGGCGGCCGTGCTGGCCAAGCTCGGCACCGGCGAGGCGTTGGTGTCCACGCTGCAGGACAAGGGCATTCCCTCGCCCGTGCAGCAGACCCAGATCGCCCCGCCGCGTTGCCGGATGGGCGCCATCACCGAGGCCGAACGCGCCCAGGTGCGCGCCGGCAGCCCGGTGGGCAGCCGCTACGACACCGCGATCAACCGCGAGTCGGCCGCCGAACTGCTGGCCCAGCGCGCGCAGAAGGTGGTCGCGCAGGCCGATACCCCCAAGGCCCGCACGCGCGAGCAGGACGAACAGCAGGAAGGCGGCTTCGGCCAGTCGATCAAGGACGCCATCTTCGGCACCAAGCGCCGCCAGGGCATGATCGAAACCATGGCCAAGCAGACCACCCGGACCGTGGGCAGCAAGCTGGGCAACCAGATCGTGCGCGGCATCCTGGGCGGGCTGTTTGGCGGCAAGCGCTGAGCGATACCGATGTCGCGTTGGCGTCCCCCGGCGGAAAAGAGTACGGCCCTGATCACCGCACAGGGCCACCAGCGGTTGAAGGCCGAATTGGACGATCTGTGGCGCGTGCGCCGGCCGGAGGTGGTCAAGGCCCTGGCCGCGGCAGCCGCCGAGGGCGATCGTTCGGAAAACGCCGAATACACCTACCGCAAGAAGCAGCTGGGCGAGATCGACCGGCGCGTGCGCTACCTGACCAAGCGGCTGGAATCGCTGCGCGTGGTCGACACCACCCCGACCGATCCGCAGGCGGTGTTCTTTGGCGCCTGGGTGGAACTGGAGAACGTGGACAGTGGCGATACCAGCCGCTACCGCATCGTGGGCCCCGACGAGACCGACGCCGCCACTGGCTGGATCAGCATCGATTCGCCGCTGGCCCGCGCGCTGCTGAAAAAGCGCGTGGACGACGAGTTCGAAGTGGAACTGCCCAGTGGTCGCACGGGGTTTGCGATCCTGGCGGTGGAGTACGGCGTGGGTTGAGGCGGTTGCGCCGTTCAATGCATGGCGTTACCGGGTGTTGCACCGCTATCGGCGGTTGTTTGGGAACCAACCCTACCTTGCGTGCTGGCCTTGTGCTTGGGGCGGTCGGGGAACGCGGGGTGCGCGTGCGGACCAGACATCAGGGAATACCGGCGCTGGCAGGGTCGCATCCCGATCGACTGCCATGGAGAACGCCGCGTCCGGTGTCGGCATGAACGCCGGCGACGTAGGCGGTTGCGCCGTTCAATGCATGGCGTTATCGGGTGTTGCGGCGCTATCGGCGGTTGGTTGGGACCCGCCCGCACCGGGCGCACCTCACCGGTGTTGCGGGTCGTACGCTGCCTGCGGCGCGGGATAGCACCTGCCCGCGCGCAGCGGCCGGAAGTAGTCGGCCTGGCGATAAAACGCCGCGTCCTGCTGCGGATGCCAGCCGGGAATGCCCATCAGCGGCAACGGCCGCAACTCCAGCGGGTCGCTGAGGCCGCGCCCGCTCTGGATCATCTGCGCGGCCTGCGCCACGGCGCGCGCATCCTCGTCGGCGCACACCACCACGCACTTTCCCACCAGCAGACGCCCTGGCAACAACGCCTGTTCCATCAAGGCGTGGCCGATCACCGCCGCCACGGCGATCTCGCCGCTGCACCACCGCCCTGCCCCGTCCATGAACAGCGCCGTCCAGTCATGCCGATCCCAGGCCTGCACCACCGCCGGATCGCGCACCCGCACGATCACGCCGGTTTCGTCGAACTGGGTCAGCGCGGCCTGCGCACGGTTGCGCTGCTGCGGACCGTGGCAGCCGATATGCAGGCATTGGCGCGCGTTGAGCGCGTTCTTGATGGCCGGATGGCGCGCCCACACCAGCGCGTTGAACAGGTCGTGCCAGTTCGCCGCGCGGGTGGCAATGCGGCCCTGGGCAATCCGCTGCTCGTAGTGCAGGCCGTCGGCCAGCAGCGCCTCGTCCTGCTCGACCAGGTGCCGGGCCGACAACGCCAGGCGGGCATCCAGCGCCGCGACGGTCGGCCAGTCGGCCGCCGTCATCAGATCGGCGTAGCGGGAGTATCCGGCAAACAGCGGCTGGGCGAAGACGTCCGCCGCCACTACGCCACGCGGCGGCGCGATGAAACGGCGGCGCGTGCCACCGGCATCGGCCGCCGTTGTCGTCACAGCACCTGCAGGTCGAACGGCTTGCGCGCAGCGTCCACGATCAACGCATCGCCATACAGGTCGTGCTCGTCGCTTTCGGTGATCTCCACGTCGACGAACTGGCCCACGCGCAGACGGGCTTCCTCGGCATTCTGGATGTGCACCAGGCCATCGATCTCCGGCGCATCGGCCTTCGAACGGGCTACGGCGATGCCGTCTTCAATCGCGTCGACCAGGCACTGCTGCACGGTGCCGATCTTGGCTTCCAGACGGGCCGCGGAAATCTCCGCCTGGCGTGCCATGAAGCGTGCAAGGCGCTCCTGCTTCACTTCCTCCGGCACGGCATCGGGCAGGTCGTTGGCCGTGGCACCGGTCACCGGCGAGTAGGCGAATGCGCCCACCCGGTCCAGCTGCGCCTCGTCCAGGAAGCCCAGCAGTTCTACGAACTCGGCGTCGGTCTCGCCGGGGAACCCGACAATGAAGGTCGAACGCACGGTGATGTCCGGGCACAGCTGGCGCCAGCGCTGCACGCGCTCGAGGGTCTTGTCGACCGCACCCGGGCGCTTCATCAGCTTCAGGATGCGCGGGCTGGCGTGCTGGAAGGGGATGTCCAGGTACGGCAGGATCCGGTTTTCGGCCATCAACGGCACGATCTCGTCCACGTGCGGGTACGGGTAGACGTAATGCATGCGGGTCCAGGCATCCAGTTCGGACAGGCCTTCGCACAGCGCCTTGAGCCGGGTCTGGTAGGCCTTGTCGCGCCACATCCGCTCGGCGTACTTGACGTCCACGCCATAGGCCGACGTGTCCTGGGACACCACCAGCAGTTCCTTCACCCCACCGCGCACCAGCCGCTCGGCTTCGCGCAGCACCTCATCGACCGGGCGCGAGACCAGCTTGCCGCGCATCGAGGGAATGATGCAGAAGCTGCACTTGTGGTTGCAGCCTTCGGAAATCTTCAGGTACGCGTAATGGCGCGGGGTCAGCTTGATGCCGTAGTCGGGCACCAGGTCCACGAACGGATCATGCTTGGGCGGCAGCGCGGCGTGCACGGCCTCCATCACGCTCATGTAGTCCTGCGGGCCGGACACCGCCAGCACGTTCGGGTATGCCTCGCGGATCTGCTCGGGGCGCTTGCCCAGGCAGCCGGTGACGATCACCTTGCCGTTGGCGTTCATCGCCTCGCCGATCGCATCCAGCGACTCGGTCACGGCCGAATCGATGAAGCCACAGGTGTTGACCACCACGACGTCGGCCGCATCGTAGGAGGGCACGATGTCGTAGCCCTCCGAGCGCAGCTGGGTGAGGATGCGTTCGGAATCGACGAGCGCCTTCGGGCAGCCAAGGCTGACGAAGCCGACTTTGGGGTTCAGCTGGGACATGGAATCGCGGGACTCTGGGGGCCTGGGCCCATGCCGGAATGGCGTGGGGACCTGGGGCCGGAAACGGCGGCAAGTATACCGGCGTTGGGGGCCGGGCCCTGAATCCCGTCGGGGCGATCCCGCCAGACCCGGCACGGTCGCTGACACCGCCCTAACCGGCGCGCGGCCGATAATGAACGCCTGAACCAACAGGAGTCACGCATCATGGGTGAGTGGGTCACGCTCGATACGCACCACGGTCCGGTCCGGGCCTGGCAGGCCACGCCGGCGGGCAAACCCCGTGGCGGGCTGGTGGTCATCCAGGAGATCTTCGGGGTCAACGCGCACGTGCGCGAGGTGGCCGAAGGCTTTGCGGCGCAGGGCTATGCGGTACTGGCGCCGTCGTTCTTCGACCTCATCGACGGGGTCGAGGCCGACCCGGATGCCCTGCCCTATGACCCGGACGGGGTGAAGCAGGGGCTGGAACGGGTGAACGCGCTGGGCGTGGAGAAGGCGCTGGAGATCGTCCGTGCGGCGGCTTCGCGGCTGGCCCCGGCCGGCAAAGTGGGCACCGTGGGCTACTGCTGGGGCGGCAGCATCGCGCTGTTGTCGGCGCTGCGGCTGGGCCTGCCCTCGGTGAGCTACTACGGCGCGCGCAACGTGCAGTTCCTGGACGAAGCGCCCAAGGCACCGGTGATGTTCCACTTCGGGGCCAAGGACAAGAGCATCCCGCCCGAGGCGATCGCCGCCCACCGCGAGAAGCTGCCGCAGATGGCCACCTTCGTGTACCCGGCCGACCACGCCTTCAACCGCAGCGTCGGACATGCGTATGATCCAGACAGCGCCACCCTGGCGCTGGAACGCACCCTGGACTTCTTTGCGGAGCATCTTGGATGAGCGAGTTCGAACTGGATCCACGCCTGGCCACCGACAGCGTACTGGTAGCAGAAGGGCCGTTGTCGCAAGTGCGATTGATGAACGACGAGCGTTACCCCTGGTTGATCCTGGTGCCCCGGCTGGCCGGCATCACCGAATGGATCGACCTGGACGGCGATCAGCAGGACAAACTGCGCACCGAATTGAACCGTGCCTGCAAGGCGCTGAAGGGCACCGACGGGGTGGAAAAGATCAACATCGGCGCGCTGGGCAACATCGTGCGCCAGTTGCATTTCCACGTGATCGGCCGCCACGTCGGCGATCCGGCGTGGCCGGGCCCGGTGTGGGGCCAGGGCCAGGCACACCGTTTCGATCCGGAGGTGCTGGCCGAACGTGTCGCGCACTGGAAGGAACGGCTAGGATATTCGCCCCAGCCCTAGCGGACCCTGCCCCTGATGCGTTCCAACCTCGTCGCTGCCATCGTCCTGATCCTCGTCGGCCTGTTCCTGCTGGCCAGCAACCTGGGCTGGACCAACATGAACATGGGGAAGCTGATCCTCACCTGGTGGCCGGTGGTGCTGGTGGCGGTGGGCATCGGGCTGCTGTTCGGCCGCAAGTAGAGCGGACCGTTGGTCCGCTGCTTTTTGGGTCCGCTGCTTTTGGGTCCGCTGCTTCGGGTCACCACGCCGCACACCGGACCAAGCCACAAAAAAAAAGCGCGGAGTGATCCGCGCTTTTTTTGTGGGTGACGGTCCTCGTTACGGATCACGCAACCGCAGCCGACCAACGGTCGGCTCTACCCGTCGGGGAGCAGGCGCGCAGCAGCCCGCGCGTTCGGCAACCGGGCGCACCGCAGGGCGGGCGTTGGAGACCCGGCGCGCGGCAGTGCGTCCGCAGGGCGTGATCAGGTCCGCGGCAGGGTGACGCCGGTCTGGCCCTGGTACTTGCCACCGCGGTCCTTGTAGGACGTCTCGCAGATATCGTCCTTGTCGGCCTGGAAGAACAGCATCTGGGCGACGCCTTCGTTGGCATAGATGCGCGCCGGCAGCGGCGTGGTGTTGCTGAATTCCAGGGTCACGTGGCCTTCCCACTCCGGCTCCAGCGGGGTCACGTTGACGATGATGCCGCAGCGCGCGTAGGTGCTCTTGCCCAGGCACACCACCAGCGTGTCACGCGGGATGCGGAAGTACTCCACGGTGCGCGCCAGCGCGAAGCTGTTGGGCGGGATGATGCACTCGTCGCCCACGATGTCCACGAAGCTGCCCGGGTCGAAGTGCTTGGGATCGACGATGGTGGAGTTGATGTTGGTGAACACCTTGAACTCGCGCGAGCAGCGCACGTCGTAGCCGTAGCTGGAGGTACCGTAGCTGACGATGCGCTGGCCGTTGGCCTGCTTGACCTGGCCAGCTTCGAACGGCTCGATCATCGCCTGCTGTTCGGCCATCTGACGGATCCAGCGGTCACTCTTGATGCTCATGGGGGGTCCTGGGTGCGGAAAGGAACAACGGCACCGCCAACGGGCGCCCGGGCCACGATTCTAAACAGCCGCCCGGGTTGCGACCAGCCGCGATGCAGGGGGCGCAGACGACAAGGCCCGGCAATGCCGGGCCTTGTGCGGTTCAGACGTACCAGGCCTGGGGCCCGGGCGGTCAGATCAGGGAGGACAGAATCGGGATGCTGGCGCGCGGGCGCTTGCCCACTTCCTCGATCAGGCGCTCGGCCGCGCGCAGGTACGCCTGGGCGGCTGCCGAGTCCGGCAATGCGGCGGTGATCGGAGTGCCGGCATCGCCCTGCTCGCGGATGCCGATTTCCAGCGGCAGCGACCCCAGCAGCGGCACGCCGTACTGCGCGGCCATGCGCTCGCCCCCCCCGTCGCCGAACAGATGCTCGCGGTGGCCGCAGTTGCTGCAGGTGTGCACGGCCATGTTCTCCAGGATGCCCAGTACCGGCACTTCCACCTTCTCGAACATCTTCAGTGCCTTCCTTGCGTCCAGCGTGGCGATGTCCTGCGGCGTGGTGACAATCACCGCGCCGGCCAGCGGAATCTTCTGGGTCAGGGTCAACTGGATGTCGCCGGTGCCCGGCGGCAGGTCGATCAGCAGGTAGTCCAGGTCGTCCCAGAGGGTGTCATTGAAGAACTGGGTCATCGCCGAGGTGGCCATCGGGCCGCGCCAGATCATCGGCGTCTCGTCCTCGATCAGGTAGCCGATCGACATGGTTTCCACGCCGAAGGCGCGCATCGGTTCGATCGACTTGTTGTCCGGGCTTTCCGGGCGGCCACTGAGGCCGAGCATGGCCGGCACGCTCGGGCCGTAGATATCGGCGTCAAGCAGGCCGACGCGCGCGCCCAGCTTGGCCAGGGCCACGGCCAGGTTCACCGCCGTGGTGGACTTGCCCACGCCGCCCTTGCCCGAGCCCACGGCAATCACGTTGCGGATGCGCGGATGCGGGCTGAGCCCTTTCTGCACCTGGCTGGCGTGGGGACGACGCGACTGACTGCTGCTCACTGCATGGCTCCGGGAAGACCGCGATGGGAACCGGCAACTATACAACCCCGGCCGGGCCGCGCCCCGCTGCGATGGGCGGACGTGGACGCCGTGGTGCGTTTCCCAGCCCGCATCCCGCCATGCAGGTGCGACCGCCGCCATTGATGGAAACTTGTCCAAGTATCCCGGTTGTTAACTTCGCTATATATTCATCATTTATTCATAGTTATTCTGAAACCACTCTTTGATAATCCGTAACTGCATGTTTTTTCGTATGTTTTTTACGAATAAACGAATATTGTTTCCAAGACATATATTTCAAGTTAAGCCTGTGCTACGGTCGAAAAACGCTGAAACCCAGCTGAACGATCCGGGTATTGCCAGGAAAGGGAATACCGCGCCATTACCAGTACGGAGATCCACATGTTCCGCAAAGGCCTCAAGTACCCGCGTCACCCGCTCACCGCCGCCGTCCTGTCCGGCCTGCTGTTCGCCAGCGCAGGCGCGCTCGCCCAGGATGCAGCGACCACCGACCTGAGCCGCGTCACCGTCACCGGCTCGCTGATCCCGCAGACCGAGATCGAAAACCAGACCCCGGTACTGACGGTCACCGCCGAGGACATCCAGACCCGCGGCTTCTCCAGCGTGGCCGAAGTGCTGCAGCAGAACTCGCTCACCACCGGCGGCCTGCAGGGTGGCCAGAGCTCGGCATCGTTCACCCAGGGCGCCGAGGCGTCGGGCATGTTCGGACTCAACCCGGGCTACACCAAGTACCTGATCAATGGACGGCCGATGCTGTCCTACCCTGCCCTCTACAACGGCAGCGATACCTTCAACAACCTCAGCGGCATTCCGATCGACATCGTCGAGCGCATCGAGATCCTGCCCGGCGGGCAGTCCTCGCTGTATGGCTCGGACGCGATCGCCGGCGTGGTCAACATCATCCTCAAGGACCGCATGGATGGCGGCGTGCTCAACGTGCGCGGCGGCGCCTATACCGAGGGCGGTGGCAACAGCTTCCGGCTCAGCGGTGCGCATGGCTTCAATGCGCTCGACGACCGCTTCCACGCGCTGGTCAACGTGCAGTATGAAAAGAGCAGCCCGATCTGGGGCTACCAGCGCGACCTGACCAAGGTGAACAATCCGGTCGGCTATTCGGCGCAGGTCCCCACCAACGACTTCCTGGTGTACCTGCCGGACCAGCAGAACGCCTTCGTGATGATGGACCCCACCCGGTGCGCAGGCGTTGCGGGGCAATTCGGTGGCACCACCGTGCTGGGCACGCGCGCCACCGGCGAATCCTGCGGTTCGGCCTACAGCCCCGGCTACAAGACCCTCAAGAACGGCAAGGAAAGCAGTCAGTTCTACACCTCGATGAGCTTCGATGTGAACGACAATTTCCAGCTGTTCGGCGATGCGCTCTACAGCCTGGAAGAAGTCGACTACACCTCCGGCTCGGGTTATGCGTTCTGGGGCAGCGATGTGGGCTTTGGCCAGTTCTACGACCAGACCAGCCAGCAGTACATGAACCTGCAGCGCGCCTTCGCACCGGAAGACATCAGCGGTGCCGGCTACCGCGACATCCTCAGCACCGACCGCAACAAGTCCTACCAGGTCACCCTGGGCGGCCGCGGCAGCGCCGGCAACTGGGATTACAGCGCCAGCTTCAGCCGCGGCGAATACCGCCTGACCGAGCGCAGCTTCGCGCGCTGGGCCGACGAGATCGACAGCTACTTCGAAGACCGTGTGCTTGGCCCGGTGCTGGGCACCACCGATGACGGCTACAACATCTACAACCCCAACTGGGGTGCGTTCTACTCGCGCCTGCCCGCCGGCGACTTCCAGACCTTCACCGGCTTCACCTACAACGAAAGCAAGACCTGGCAGAACCTGGGCCGCGTGCAGATCACCAACGGCTCGCTGTTCACCCTGCCCGGCGGCGATGCCGGCTTTGCGGTGGTCGCCGAGGGCGGCAGCGAAGGCTGGTCCTACCGTCCCGACCAGCGCCTGCTCGATGGCGAGGTGTGGGGCACCACCGCCGTCTCCGGCGCCGGTCACCGCAGCAATTACGCGCTGACCACCGAACTGCGCATGCCTTTGCTGGAGTCGCTCACCGTGACCGGCTCCGGGCGCTACGACGCCTTCAAGATCGCCAACAACACGGTGGACAAGGCGACCTACAGCATCGGCGTGGAATTCCGCCCGATCCAGAGCCTGCTGTTCCGCGGCAAGTACGGCACCGCGTTCCGCGCGCCCAGCCTGTCTGATGCCTTCCAGGGCCGCAGCGGTTATTACGCCAATGCCTCCACCGACTACTACCGGTGTGGCCAGCTCGGCTATGACCCGGCCGATACCCTCGGCTGCGCCTACGACAACGAATCGGTGTTCGGCGAGCAGTCCGGCAACCCGGACCTGGAACCGATCACCGCCGATGTCTGGAATGCGGGCGTGGTGTGGGCACCGATGAACAACCTGTCGGTGTCGGTGGACTACTACAACTGGAAGATCAAGAACGAGGTCAACGTCCTGTCCTCGGACCAGCTGCTGCTGGCCGAGTACTACTGCCGCAATGGCCTGACCAACAACACCTCGGCCAGCTGCCAGAACGTCGACGACTGGATCACCCGCGACGCGGCCGGCAACCTGGAACAGATCTACACGCCCAAGTTGAACGTCGCCGCGCAGAACCTGCAGGCGGTCACGGCGAGCTTCAAGTACGTGCAGGAGATCGGCCGCTTCGGTGCCCTGCAGTTCGGCGCCAACTACACCAACATGCTCAAGCGCGAACTGCAGCCGCAGCCGGGCGATGCATTCCTGGACCTGTTGGGCGACCCGTATGCAATGTGGAACTACGACCAGTTCGCCAAGGTGCGCACCGACGGTTCGGTGGGTTGGGCCAAGGACAAGTGGACCACCACGCTGTACTTCAACTACATCGGCAAGACCCCCAACCGCATGGCGTACCTGGGCAACGGCTACGACTATGTGCATTCGTCCGGCTACAAGGCCGGCAAGTGGGGGTCCTACACGACCTACAACCTGAGCGTGAACTACCAGGCGCTGGAGGACCTGACGCTGTCGGTGATGGTCAACAACGTGTTCAACAAGATGCCCGACGGCCAGGCCCACAGCTACGCCGGCAACGTAGGCGCGCCCTACAACAGCGGCATCTACAACCCCTATGGTCGTGCGGTGTACGTGCAGGCCAAGTACGACTTCGGCCGGTAAGCGCCGACGTCAGCGCTGCAAAGGGCCCCGCTTCGGCGGGGCCTTTTTTTTGTCTTGGCAATCGCTCATTCCCATTTGTCATTAGCCACGAAAATGAACCGTGCATGTACGCCCTGCCGTGTCGCCCGGACAGCACGGGACAGTCCCGAAATCCCGCCCGGGTCGTTTCAACAGCAACTAATTTTCGTTTAATCAATAACTTGGACAAATTGCCCGTCAGCGTTGGCTTGAGCCCGGCTATGTGCCGATCCTGCCTTTATGACGGGGTGATGAACAGTTGACAGTGCAAGTTAAGCTCGTGTTAACTTCTGGTCATCGGCTTGTGAAGCTGATTACAGGGGGCAGCGGTCGGGGCCCGTCGGGAGCACAAAGGTGTCGGAGCCGGCCAAGAAGGCCTACATCCCGCCACCTGGCGCACAGAACTGATTTAAAGGGGAACTATTCATGGCAAATCGCACGCTGCTCAGCCGCAACCCGCTGAGCTTTGCGCTGGCATCGGCGCTGGTCGTTTCGGCCATCGCACCGGCCTTCGCACAGGAAGCCGGCAACGAGGTCGGTGGCAAGAACGCCACCAACCTGGACCGTGTTTCGGTGGTGGGCTCGCGCATCAAGCGCTCGGAAGTCGAAGGCCCGGCGCCGGTGACCGTGATTACCCGCGGCGACATCGACCGTGAAGGCTTCCAGACCGTCGGCGACATGCTGCAGACGCTGACCCAGAACACCACCGCCTCGTTCACCGGCGATCTGGCCGTGTCCGGCTTCACCCCCAACGCCCAGGTGGTCAACCTGCGCAACCTGGGTCCCGGCTACACGCTGACCCTGGTCAACGGCCGCCGCCCGGCCCAGTACCCGCAGCCGTACAACCGCGACAACAACGTCGCCAACATCAACTCCATTCCCAGCAGCATCGTCGAGCGCGTTGAAGTGCTGACCGGTGGTGCTTCGGCCATTTACGGTTCCGACGCCGTCGCCGGCGTGGTCAACATCGTGTTGCGCGAGCACTTTGACGGCAACCTGGTGCGCCTGACCACCGGCACCACCGCCGAAGGCGGCGGTGACACGGTGAATCTGGAGCTGACCGGTGGCCGTACCGGCGACCGCTGGAGCGCGGTGTGGGCACTGCAGTACAGCGACCGCGAACCGGTCTTCGCCAGCCAGCGCAAGTGGCTCTCGGACGTCCGCGAAGGGCCGCTGGGCAGCACCGCTACCCCGGGCCTGTCGCTGATCGCGATCCGCGGCCTGGCCTCGGCCAACGGCCCGGTCAACCACAATGCCTACTACCCCGGCCAAGCCAACTGCGATGCACTGGGCTTCACCACCGTAACCACCAATGCCCGCGGTACCTACTGCGGCTCGTATGACAGCAGCGCCTCGCGCTCGATCTCCAACAAGCGCCAGTTCTACTCCGCCTACGGTTACGGCACCTTCGATTTCACCGACACCACCCAGGGCTGGGCCAGCGCGAACTACTACACCACCAATGGCAAGGCCAGTTCCGGCACGGAGTTCTGGGCCACCAACGGTGACAAGTTCAACATCCTGTCCAATGGCAGCACCAGCGCCTTCTACTACGATGCCGGCCTGCGCGACATCGTGCAGTTGCAGCGTGTGTTCACCGCCGATGAGCTGGGCGGCAACGAAGCGGCCAGCACCACCTACGACGAATACACCTACGACTTCGCCGCGGGCGTGCGTGGCACCATCGCCGATCGTTTCGACTGGGAAGCCAGCGGCGGTTACGGCTATTACAACTACAAGATGGATCGCCCGCGCCTGCTGGCAAAGTCGGTGCATGACTACTTCCTGGGCCCGCAGCTGGGCTGGAGCAACGCGGCCGGCACCGGTACCGGCGTCTATCCGATCCATGCACTGAACCTGCAGCGCTGGGGCTCGCCGATTACCCCGGAAATCTACCAGTCGTTCGCCACCCGCGTGATCAACCGCTCGGAAACCAGCGTCGCCAACGCCACCTTCAACATCAGCGGCGACCTGTTCGAACTGCCGGCCGGTGCCGTCGGCTTCGCCAGCGTGCTGGAGTGGAACCGTCAGAAGATGGACATGGTGAGCGATCCGCGCACCGACCAGCTGCGTCCGATCGATGGCCAGACCATCTACAACCTGACCAGCTCCGGCGAAACCCACGGTACCCGCGACCGTTACGCCGTTGGCGCCGAGTTCCGCGTGCCGATCTTCAGCAGCCTGAGCGCGAACGCGGCGGCCCGCTACGACAAGTACGACGATATCTCGTCGGTCGATGCGGCCAGCACCTACAACCTGGGCCTGGAATGGCGCCCGTTCAGCAACCTGATGTTGCGTGGCAGCTACGCCACCAGCTTCCGCGCGCCGGACATGCAGCTGATCTACGCCGGCGGTGCCGCGTCCTACACCACCGAGCTGGATGAGTACGCCTGCCGTTCCGGTACCGGTGCAGGTGCTGCCCAGGGTCCGCGTACGCGCACCCAGTGCAACGCTCCGACCAGCGATCCGACCAAGTACTCGGTGCAGACCCAGGTTGCCGGCAACCCGAACCTGACCGAAGAAAAGGGCAAGTCGTGGGGTGGTGGTTTCGTGTGGGACATCACCGACGGCATGTCGCTGACGGTGGACTACTACCGCATCCAGCTGGAAGACGCCGCCGCACAGCTCAGCAATGACTACCTGCTGCGCGCCGAAGCGGCCTGCCGTCTGGGCAGCGCCAGCGACGGTCGTGCCGTGCCGAGCCCGTCGGTGTGCGCCAACGTGCAGAGCCTGATCACCCGTGTCAACCTGCCCGGCTCGCCGGATGACGGTCGCATCCAGCTCATCAACAACGCCTACATCAATACCGCGCTGCAGGACACCAGCGGTATCGATGCCAGCTACAAGTACGCGCTGGATACCGACCGTTGGGGCCGTTTCAACGTCGACCTGGGCTACTCGCTGACGCTGACCAACAAGTACAAGCAGACTGCCGACGACGAGCTGATCGACTACCGCGATCTGCCGCCGGAGTTCTTCTACTCCGAACGCAGCCGCGCCCGCGGCAGCCTGACCTGGACCAAGGGTGACTGGGCATCGACCGTCTTTGGTACCCGTTACGGTTCGGCCTTCAGCCAGGCCGAAGCGGACGGTGTCAACGCTGCGGGTGCGTTCTACCCGCGTCGCCTGGCGCCGTACTTCCTGTGGAACCTGAGCGTCGGCAAGAAGTTCGGCGAGAACGTGCTGGCAACCTTCCAGGTGGTCAACGTGTTCGACAACCAGTACCGCAAGGACAACAGCCGCACCACCTACCCGTTCTTCGACCCGTACATCGGTGCCGATCCGCTGGGCCGCCGCTTCTACGTGAGCCTGCAGTACAAGTTCTGATCACCTCCGGGTGATGTAAGGATGCGTGGGAAAGCCCGGTCCTTGACCGGGCTTTCCTTTTTTGACTGCCGCTGCCGGCGACGCAGCGGCCCTGGACAGGAACAGGAACACATGCAGATGAAGTCGATGCTGTACGCCCCCCTGGCGCTGGCAATGGCCTGTGCCGCAGCGCTTCCGGCGGCACAGGCGGCCACCCCGGCCAACACGCCTTACTCGATTGAAGATTTCGCCAAGCACGCCAGCTTCAGTTCGGCCAAGATCTCGCCCAATGGCGACTACCTGGCCATCAGCGTGGACCTCGGCGACCAGGATGTACTGACCATCCTGCGCACCAGCGACCTCAAGGTGCTGAAGATCAACCAGCTGCCGGACAAGAAAAGCGTCGGCAGCTTCTACTGGATCTCGCCCCAGCGGCTGATGTTCAACGCGGTGAAAAAGCAGGGTGGCTATGCCCAGCCCTTCCCCACCGGGGAGTGGTTCGCGGTGAACGCCGACGGCAGCCTGGCCCGCCCGGTGATTTTCTACGGCACCCGCGATGCCACCCAGCGCGGCAAGAGCGTCGGCAACGAGTCCTACTCGCTGCTGGACACCCTGCGCGGCGATGACCAGAACGTGATCATGCAGGTGCGCTATCCGCGCTCGTCCGAAGGCGCTGGCACCCAGGTGGTGAGCCTGGACACCGTCAGTGGCCGGCGCACGCCGCTGGCCCGCGCGCCCAAGGAAAACTGCGACATCGCGCTGGATGCCGCCAAGGAACCGCGGTTCGCGGTGTGCAGCTCCAGCCGCGATGAAAGCGGTGAGTACGACGAGCGCAGCGAGCTGTATCGCCGCGACGGCACCAACTGGACGCTGATCAATGCCTCCAAGTCCGACGGCAAGCACCTGCGTGTATTGCGCACCACGGCCGACGGCACCGTTTACGCCGAGCAGGACGACGGCAAGCTGCCGGCGGCACTGGGGACGCTGGATACCGCCAGCGGCCAGTTCAACAGCCTGTTCCAGGACCCGGTCACCGATGTCTCGCAGATGATGTGGAGCACCGATGACAAGCGCCTGCTGGGCGTGATCAACCAGTCCGGCGCCCCGAAGGTCACGTTGATCGACGAAGACCACGCCGATGCGAAGCTGTACCAGTCGCTGGCTGCGGCGTTCCCCGACCAGATGGTGCAGTTCTCCAGCTATACCGAGGACGGCCAGAAGATCCTGGTATCGGTCTACAGCGACACCAATCCCGGCGAGCTGTACCTGTTTGATCGCGGCACCGGCCAGGCCCGTTTCCTGCTGCAGGGGCGTGACTGGCTCGACCCCAAGCGCATGGCCAGCGTTACCCCGTTCACGCTCAAGGCCCGCGACGGCCGCCAGCTGTACGGCTACCTGACCGTGCCCAAGGGGTCGGAAGGCAAGCCGCTGCCGATGATCGTCAACCCGCATGGCGGCCCGATCGGTCCGCGCGACAACTGGGGCTTCAACCCGGAAGCGCAGCTGCTGGCCAGCCGCGGCTATGCGGTGTTGCAGGTCAACTTCCGCGGGTCGGGTGGCTTCGGCAAGGCATTTGAAGACGCCGGGCACCGGCAGTGGGCCGACGGCATCCAGAACGACATTCTGGACGCGACCCATTGGGCCATCGCCCAAGGCGTGGCCGACAAGGACCGTCTGTGCATCTACGGGGGCAGCTTCGGCGGCTACTCGGCGCTGATGGCACCGATCCGTGAACCGGGCCTGTTCAAGTGCGCGTTCGGCTATGTGGGCGTGTATGACGTGGACATGCTGTTCACCAAGGGCGACATCCCGCAGCGCGAGTCCGGCCAGCGCTACCTGCGCCGCACCCATGGCGTGGATCCGGCCGAACGTGCCAAGGCGTCGCCGGCCAGGCGCGCTGCCGAAGTCCGCATTCCCGTGTTCCTGGCCGCCGGCGCGCGCGATGCCCGTGCGGTGCCGGAACAAACCGAACTGATGGCCAAGGCGTTGACCGAGGCCGGCAACGCACCGGAGGAAGTGATCATCCAGTCCGGGGAAATGCACGGCTTCTACGGAGTCCCCGCACGCGTGAACCTGTACACGAAAATGCTGGCCTTCTTCGACCGCCACATCGGTACCGGTAGCAAACGCTGACCGCAACACGGGCGCGTGGCCGTGAGGTCACGCGCCCTGTCTTTTGGCATAGTGACGTACGCCGCATGCGCCCGGCCCGATCGCGGCCGGACCATGCCCCGGTCGGCATCCGCCCCGGGATGATCAAGGAATGATGCTATGAATACGCCGCGTTATCTGCTTTACCCCCTCTTCGCAGCGCTGCTGCTGCCGGCCGTTGCCACCGCCGCCCCACCGGCGGCCAAGGCCACCTCCCGCACCGCATTGCCCAGTGATCCGGCCGACGATCCGCTGATGATCAGCGCCGGGTTCCTCAACGGCCACCCGGACCTGCGCTTCCGCATGCTGGGCATGGAAAAAATGCGGGGCAACAACCCGACCGCCGCGTTCGCGTTCTTCCAGCGCGCCGGGTTCTATTCGGACAAGGTGTCCCAGGCAATGGTGGCCGAGATGCTGTGGAACGGAACCGGCACGCCGGTCAACCGCGCGTTGGCCTACGCCTGGATGGACCTTGCCGCAGAGCGTGGCTACAAGGGCTTTGTCGAGCTGCGCGAACGCTACTGGGCCGGCTTGAGCGCTGCCGAGCAGACCCAGGCCATCGCCGAGGGTGAGGCGATCTATGCCCGCTTCGGTGACGAGGCGGCGGCGCCGCGATTGAACCAGGCGATGCGCCGCGAGCAGCACCGCCTGACCGGCAGCCGCACGGGCTTTGCCGGCAACGTGAAGATCCTGGTGCCGGGTCCGAACGGCGTGGTCGAGCAGATCGACGGGACCAAGTTCTATGACCAGCGCTACTGGGACCCGGACAAGTACCGCCAGTACCAGGACAGCATCTGGATGACGCCGCGGGTGGGCCGGGTCGATGTGGGGACGGTGAGCACGGTCCCGGTCAGCGGCGACCGCAGTTCGCGCATCCCCGAGGTCAAACCGCAAATGGATGCCAGCGAGCCGCAGACCGAAGAGGTGCAGCCGGATCTCGACGGAAAGTAGCGGCCCCGCTGCTGCTCAGCCGCGCAGGATCACCTGCGCGGCGTTGTGCCCCGGCGCACCGGTGACACCGCCGCCGGGATGCGTGCCGGACCCACACAGATACAACCCCGGCAACGCGCCGCGGTAATCGGCCTGGCCCAGCATCGGGCGTGCACTGAACAGCTGGTTGAGGCTCAGCGCGCCGTGGAAGATGTCGCCGCCGATCAAGCCGAAGGTCCGCTCCAGGTCCAGCGGGCTCAGAACCTGCCGGCCCAGCACCGAGGCGGCAAACCCCGGCGCATGCTGTTCCACCGTGGCGATCATCAGGTCGGCCACTTCATCGCGATGATCGTCCCAGCTGCGCCCGTGCGGCAGCTGCGGTGCCACGTGCTGGCAGAACAGGCTGGCCACGTGCTGCCCGGGCGGTGCCAGCGAATCATCCAGCGTGCTGGGAATGAGCATCTCCACGATCGGTTCGCGCGACCAGCCATGCTGGCGCGCATCGCTGTAGGCGCGGTCCATGTAATCCAGCGACGGAGCGATGATGATGCCGGCGGTGAGGTGGTCGCCCGCGCCGGGCAGGCAGCGGAAGTCGGGCAGCCGCGACAGCGCCACGTTCATGCGGAACGTGCCCGAGCCGCAGCGCCAGTTGGCCATGCGCTCGCGCGTGGGCGCAGGCACCTCGTCGGCGGCCAATAGCTGTTCGTAGAGCAGCTTCGGATTGACGTTGGCCACCACTGCGCGGGCGTCGATGCGCTCGCCATCCAGCGTCTCCACGCCCACCGCCCTGCCCGCCTCGACCCGCACGCGGCGCACGCCGGCATCGGTGCGGATCTGCGCGCCGGCCTGCACGGCCGCGCGCGCCATCGCCTGGGTGATCGCGCCCATGCCGCCGATGGCATGGCCCCAGGCGCCCTTGACGCCGTTGCTCTGGCCGAACGCATGGTGCAGCAGCACGTAGGCAGTGCCCGGCGCATACGGGCTGGCGTAGTTGCCCACCACGCCGTCGAATCCGAACAGCGCCTTGATCGGCGCACTCTCGAACCAGCGGTCCAGGTACTCGGCTGCGGAGATGGTGAACAGGTCCAGCAGTTCCTGGCGCAGCCCGGGCGACAGCGCGTGCAGCCGCCGCCCCAGCTGGCCCGCGCGCCACAGTTCCGGCAGGGCCTGCAGCCAATGTCTGCTGCCCACATTGGGGGGCGCCTGCAACGCCACGGCACGCAGCACGTCGGCGAACACCTCCAGCCGGTGTTCGTACGCCGGCAACTGCTGCGCATCGCGCACGGAGAACCGGCGCAGCTCGGCCTGGGTAAGACCGGCGCCGGCCAGCAGGTAACCGCCGTCGGGCAACGGCAGGAAGTTGTTGATGCGGCGTGGCACCACGGTCAGCCCGTGCGCGGGCAGGTCCAGGTCGGCGATCACCTTGGGCTGCAGCAGGGATACCGTGTAGGACGCCACCGAATTGCGGAACCCCGGATGGAATTCCTCGGTGACCGCCGCGCCCCCGACCACCCCGCGCCGCTCCAGCACCAGCACGCGCTTGCCAGCGCGCGCCAGGTACGCCGCGCACACCAGGCCGTTGTGCCCGGCACCGATGATGACCGCGTCCCACGCCTGCGCAGAAGGGTTTGCCATGGTCGTTATATACACCGCCACGGCAGGGCGTGTCGCCCGATGGGCCCCGGCTTTGCCGCTGCGGTCGTCCGGGCGTGCCGAAGGCGGTGACCGGCCCCACGCAGGCGCGGCTTGCCATCGGCCATGACCTTCGACACCCTTGCAGGCCGGGCCAGCGGCGTATCGTCTGGCCCACGGCCCCGCAGGGGCCAGCCCACGCATGACCCATCGGCCTGGAGGCCATTCACAGTGATCGCTCGCACTCCCAAGATTGTTCTGCTGACCCTGGCCGTTTCGGCCGCGCTGGTCGGCTGCGGCAAGAACGAAACCCCGGCTACGGACAGCGCGGCCTCCACCGCCGCACCGGCCACCCCTGCCGCTGCGGCCACCGAGTACAAGCTCGACGAAAGCAAGCTGCCGGCCTACAACGCCTTCCACCCGTCCGACCTGGACACCAGCCTGGACGCCTGCAACGCGTTCGGCGACTACGTCAACAGCAAGTGGCTGGCCGCCAATGAGATTCCGGCCGACCGCACCAGCTGGGGCGCCTTCACCATCCTGGACGAGCGTTCGGTCGCCGTGCAGCACCAGCTCGCCGAGCAGGTCGCAGCGGTGAAGAACCCGAGCGGCATCGAGAAGATCGTCGGCGACTTCTGGGCCACCGGCATGGACGAAGCCAAGATCAACGCGCAGGGCATCGAGCCGATCAAGGCCGACCTGGCCGCCATCGACGGCCTGCAGAGCAAGGAGGCGGTCGCCGACTTCCTGCGCAGCAGCGCGGCCAAGGGCGAGAACGTGCTGTTCGGCTTCGGTCCGGAAGCGGACTTCAAGAACTCCAGCATGAACATGGCCTACGCCAGCCAGGGCGGCCTGGGCCTGCCGGACACCACCTACTACACCGACGCCAAGAACGCCGACAAGCTCAAGGCCTACCAGGCGCACGTGGCCAAGGTGCTGGAACTGTCCGGCGTTGCCGCCGCCGATGCGGCCAAGCAGGCCGCCGACGTGGTGAAGTTCGAAACCCGCCTGGCCAAGGCCTCCAAGTCCAGCGTCGAGCTGTCGCGCGATGTGTCGCTGTACTACAACCCGGTCACCCTGGCTGACGCCGACAAGCTGACCCCGAACTTCAGCTGGACCGAGTTCTTCAAGGCCCAGGGTGTGGCCGCGCCGGAGAAGTTCTCGCTGGCCATTCCGACCTTCCACCAGGAAGTGAGCAAGGCGCTGGGCGACACCGATCCGTCGGTGTGGCGCGCCTACCTGCGCTTCCACACCGTGGACGGCGCCTCGCCGTACCTGGCCGATGCGTTCGTGGATGAAAACTACGCGTTCTACGGCAAGACCCTGAACGGCCAGAAGGAACAGAAGCCGCGCTGGAAGCGCGTACTGGGCACCATCGAGAACGACGCCGGCGATGCGTTCGGCCAGCTGTACGTGAAGGTTGCCTTCTCGCCGGAAGCCAAGGCCAAGATGGAAGAACTGGTCAAGAACCTGGCCGCCGCGCTGAAGGAGCGCATCCAGGGCCTGACCTGGATGAGCGACGAGACCAAGGCCAAGGCGATCGCCAAGTGGGAAACCTTTACCCCGAAGATCGGCTACCCGGACAAGTGGCGTGACTGGAACGGCCTGACCACCGGTCGCGACAGCTACTTCGGCAACGTGCGCGCGGCCAATGAATTCAACTACAAGTGGTCCCTGTCCAAGATCGGCAAGCCGGTGGACAAGACCGAGTGGGGCATGACCCCGCAGACGGTCAACGCCTACTACAACCCGCTGCAGAACGAGATCGTGTTCCCGGCCGCGATCCTGCAGCCGCCGTTCTTCGACCCGAAGGCCGACGACGCGCTCAACTACGGCGGCATCGGCGCGGTGATCGGCCACGAAATGACCCACGGTTACGATGACCAGGGCAGCCGCTTCGGGCCGACCGGCAACTTCGAGAACTGGTGGAGCGCGGCAGACACCAAGAACTTCGGTGGCCTGACCGGCAAGCTGATCAAGCAGTTCGACGGGTACAGGGTGGACGGCCAGGCGGTCAACGGCAAGCTGACCCTGGGCGAGAACATCGCCGACCTGGGCGGCGTGGCAACCGCCTACGACGCGCTGCAGAAGGCCTCGGCCGGCAAGGAAGATCCGAAGATCGACGGCTTCACCCGCGATCAGCGCTTCTACTTCAACTGGGCCACCGTGTGGCGCACCAAGTACACCCCGGAGAACGCCAAGGTCCGCCTGGCCACCGATCCGCACGCCCCGGCGCAGTTCCGCGCAATGGGCGCGCCGTCGAACCTGCCGACCTTCGCCGCTGCGTTCCAGTGCAAGGCCGGCTCGCCGATGGTCCGCGCCGGCGACCAGCAGGTCGTGATCTGGTAAACCGCACTACCGCCTGATCGGCCGCAGGCGACTGCCCGCGACTTTTCCGGCAATGCGGTTGAGTAAGGAAAAACGCCTCGATTCCGTTGGGAATCGGGGCGTTTTTTTTTGTCTTCCTCGTGGGGGAGAGGCTTGAAGGCACCGGCTATGTGCGTCGCGAGCGTCGGGGCCCGTTGGCGGCCGGCAGACCCCTGCGCAAATGTCCCCCGGCCGCCTGCGGCAGCCTCCTCCTTGAGTTTGCCAAGGGTCTGCCGGCCGCCAACGGGCGCGGCTCGCGTCAGCAACGGTCCATCTCGATCCCTTGGACGCTGGCGCTTTCCCACACAGACTCCTGGACGCCAGTCAACGCACTTCCCGCGCCTGGTCGCGGCTGATCCGCCCGAGAAAGGTCAGCTGCCATCGGTGCGTGGAGCGAAGGAGTCAACTGTTTCCGCAAGCCACGCCTCTTGGCGGCGAACAGGCCCTTGGCAAACTCAAGGAGGAGGTCGCCGCAGGCGACCGGGGGACATTTGCACAAGGGCCTGTTCGCCGCCAAAAGGCCCCAACGCTCGCGCGGGTTGCCGTTCGCCGTTGCTTCCCGCCCTTCGTAGTTATCCTCCCCATCACGCTCTTTTCGCTTTGCTTGGTACACTCGCGCGATCCCAATCCACACTGGATTCGCTTTACATGTCCAACCTCCGTCCGCTCGCCATTGCCCTGGGCCTTGGCCTGGCCTCCCTGGTCATCGCACACGATGCGCACGCTGCGCCGAAGAAGAAGGCCGCGCGTGCGCCGGCGGTCAGCGCCCAGTGCAGCGACTTCTATGAAGCCAGCAATGGCGCGTGGCTGAAAGCCAATCCAGTGCCGCAGACCGGCGCCACCACCGCCCTTGGGCAGCTGGCCGAGCGTACCCGCCTGCAGCAGCGCGACCTGCTGGACGCCTCCATGAAAACCCCGCAGGGCACCGTGCAGAAGCTGCTCGGCGACTTCTGGGCCAGCGGCCTGGACGAAGCTGCGGTGGAAGCCGACGGCTCCAACCCGATCGCCCCGCTGCTGACCCGCATCAACGCCATCAAGAAGGCCAAGGACGTCCCCGCCTCGATCGCCGCCCTGCACCAGGTGGGCATCCCGGTGGCCTTCAACTTCGCCCCCGACGTCGACCTCAAGGCGCTCGACCGCCATATCGGCTACTTCATGCAGGGTGGCATGGGCCTGCCGGACCCGGCCTTCTACACCCGCACTGACGCCGACACCGTCGCGCTGATGGCCCGCTACCGCACCTACGTCAAGCAGATCCTGGCCCTCACCGGCACCCCGGCGGCCAAGCTCGACGCCGAAGCGCAGGCCGTGATCGCGCTGGAAACCGAACTGGCGCGCAACGCACAGTCGCTGGCGGGCATCAACAACCCGTTCAACAACTATGCGCCCATCTCCACCAAGGAGCTCACCAGCCGCTACCGCAACCTGCAGCTGGATGCGTTCCTCAAGGTCCAGGGCGTCAATGACGACCTCGTCTCGCTGGCCGACCCCGCGCTGTTCAAGCAGCTGGACGGCATGGTCACCCGCATCAAGCCGGACCAGTGGAAGGCCTACCTGCGCTGGCGCGTCGGCGATGCCATGGCCCCGTACCTGTCCAAGGCCTACCGCGATGCCGAATTCGAATTCCGCGGCCGCGTGATCCGTGGCGAAACCATTGCCCCGGCGCGTTGGGAACAGACCCTGGATGCGATCAACGTCGCCGCCGGCCCGATGCTCGGCCGCGAATACGCCAGCAAGTACCTGTCCGCCGATGATCGCCGCCAGGCGGCGGTGATCGTCGACAAGGTCCGCGAAGTGCAGATCGATGCCGTCAAGCGCAGCACCTGGCTGAGCAACGAGGCCAAGACCGAGGCGCAGGCCAAGCTGGCCGCGCTGAAGATCGAGATCGGCACGCCGCTGCGCGACCTCGACTACAGCGTGCAGCCGATGGGCCGTGGCAGCTTCGGCGGCAACATGCTGATCGCCTCCACCTGGCGCCACCGCGAAGAAATGAAGCGCATCGGCAAGGGCAACGCCGACCGCCGCTGGGACGTGCTGCCGCAGCAGCCGGCGCTGGCCTATGACATCGCCCAGAACCGCCTGATCGTCACCGCCGCCGTGCTGCAGGGCCCGGTGTTCAACGCCAAGGCCGATGCCGCCGACAAGTTCGGCAGCTTCGGTGCCCTGGTCGCCCACGAACTGACCCGCGCCATCGACGCCAAGGGCGCGCTGGTGGATGCCAAGGGCGAACTGCGCAGCTGGTGGACCCCGGCCGACAAGACCGCCTGGACCCTGCTCGGCAGCCGCGTGGCCGCTCAGTACAGCGCGTACGATTTCCCGGGCATCAAGGGTGCCAAGGTCAACGGCGAGCTGACCCGCGAGGAAAACCTGGCCGACGTGGCGGGTCTCGAACTGGCCTGGGAAGCCTACAAGGCGGTGGAACCGTCGGCCAAGCCGGCCGCCCAGCAGGGCTTCTTCCGCGCCTGGGCCGCGCTGTGGGCGCAGCAGCTGTCGCCGAACGAAGCCGCCCAGCGGCTCACCGCCGACGTGCTGGCCCCGGGCCGCTGGCGCACCAATGGCGCCCTGTCCAACCTGCCGGCGTTCGGTGCGACGTTCAGCTGCAAGCCGGGCCAGCCGATGCAGCGCGTGGACAACGACCAGATCAAGGTCTGGCGCTGAGTCCAGCCGCAGACATGGCAAGGAAAAGGGCGCCTTCGGGCGCCCTTTTTCGTTTCGGACCGACGACCGCCGCCCCTGTTGCCCGGCCGCAACAGCCACGCATGGCGTGGCTCTACCGTGGATCCGCCGCCAGGCTGCCGCGGTAGGCCACGATCAACCCGACCCACGGCGCGGCGATCTCCACGTCGAACACGAAGCGGCCGTCGCGCTCGGTTTCGAACGTGCGCCCGCCCGGCAGCAGCGCCGTCGGCAGCGGAATACCCAGGCACGACCAGCGGCGCGCCACCAGCCGCAGGCAGTCATCCTCGACCACCAGGGCCAGCGCCACATCGACGATGCCGAAGCGTTCCACCAGCAGGTGGGTGTTCCTGCCCTGCCCGCGACGCTGCCAGGAGGAAAACCGGCGGCCGCCGAAATCGCGGGTCCAGCGTTCGCCGCCCCGCTCGGGGGTGAAGCCCACGCTGACCGGCACCGCGCTGGCCGCCGGCGGAAACCCGATCAGCGCCGCCACCATTCGTGCCAGCAGCCCGCGCCCGCGCCGTACCTCGGCGGTGCCCCGCCAGCGCCGTTCGCCCGTGTCGGCATGCAGCGCCTGCACCTGCGCCGGCAACTGCGCGAAGGCATTGCCCAGCACCTGCTGGTACAGGCTGGCGTGCGGGTCCTCGCTGCGGAAGCCGCTGAAGATCGCACGGCCCTCGAACAACCGGTGGTAGTCCGACAACGCCAACGCGTGCGTGGCGGGCCGCGCGCCCTCGGCCGGCCTTTCGCCGGCCAGCAGCTTGCGTACCACCGCCTCGGTCGCCATCGACGGAATGTACGGTCCGTCCTCGCCCTCGGCGAGCAGGTGCCAGCTTTCCTCCACCGCCTGGCCCCCGCGCAGGCCGGTGGCGTGCACGTACATGCCGCCGCGATGCTCGCCGAACCTCATCCGGTTGAGCACGGTGTAGAACAGGCGCGACAACGGCACCAGCGATGGCAGGCCGAACGTGGCACGCGCCCTGGCCAGCAGGTTGAGCACCCGGTGCAGCACTTCGGGCACCGGACCGGCGCCGATCCAGATGTCGGTCAAGGTGGGATGCTCAGGCGGAAGCACCTGCAGGTCGGGCACGTCCACCAGCGAAAAATGCAGGTTGCGCAACGGCACCTTGCCCGGCACGGCGATGGTGAAGCGCCGGCTTTCGGCCAGCCCGCGCCCGTGCGAAGGCACGCCGTTGCGCTGCAGTTTCACCGGTGCGCCCGCATACCCCACCACCGCGCGCATCACGTTGAGCCCGATGCCCGCATACGGCGACGGGGCGATGCCGCCTTCCACCGCCACGATGTCCATGCGCCCGGCGATCTCGCGCAGCACTGCTGCCGTCAATACCGGAAAACTGCTGACCCCGGACAGCACGAATATCCCGGCCGCCCTGGCCTGTGCATCGAACTGAGCGACGCCGAACACGAAATCGGCCGCGTCGGCGAAGTCCAGGTACGGAACACGCGCGGCAATGCAGGCTTCGATCACGCTGTACGGGTGCTCACCGTAATCCTGGAACGGACCGGAGGCGTCCACCAGCAGGTCCGGCTGTTCGGCGTGCAGCAGCGGCGGGATGTGCCGCCGGTCGGCGCGCAGCGGGCGCAGCACCGGCGCGCCGGCGTAGTCGGCACAGAACGCGGACGCCGCAGCGAGGTTGCGGCCGCAGATCAGCAGTTCGAGGTCGGCCCGGTCAGCCAGCAGTCGCGCCAGGCGCCCGCCGAAGACGCCATACCCACCCAGGATCAGTATTTTCATGCGGGAAACGTCCTTGCTTCTGTTCCACCCGTGACCTGGATACGACGAAGGGCACCGTCGGTGCCCTTCGCGTGATGTACCGCCTGCGCGTTCGTCGCTAGCGGACGCTGCGGAGGTGGTTCTTGCGCGGACCGCCACCCGGCGGGCGCTTGTTGAACGGCGGTTGGCCGCGCCAGTAACGGATCAGCAGCCAGCCAAACAGCATTCCGCCCAGGTGCGCGAAGTGGGCCACCCCCGGCTGCCACCCGGTGGCGCCAAGCATCAGCTCCATGGCGCCGAACACGATCACGAAGGTGCGTGCCTTCATCGGAATCGGCGGGAACAGCAGCATCACCCGCTGGTTCGGGAACAGCATGCCGTAGGCCAGCAACAGCCCGAACACGCCACCGGAGGCCCCGAGCACGGTGGCCGGGTCGGCCATCATCATGCCCACCAGCAGCTGGCACAGCCCGGCGCCGACGATGCAGACCAGGTAATAGGTCAGGAAGCGCTTCTCGCCCCAGGTCTGTTCCAGCGGCGCGCCGAACATGAAGAGCGCCAGCATGTTGAAGAACAGATGGCCAAAGCCGCCATGCAGGAAGCCGTAGGTCAGCAGCTGCCACGGCTGGAAGTTGCCGCCCGGCGAGAACGGATCGAAGCCATCGCGCAGCGGCTGCAGCATGAACGGCTCGAAGGTGCCGTTGCCCAGCAGGAACGGTTGCTGCAGCAGGAACAGCACGATGTTGGCAATCAACAGTGCCTTGGTGACGGTGGGCAATCGCGGAAACATGAGGGCATCCTTTGGAACCGTGCCCATCATAGCGGCAGCGCCCCGTCCTGGCCGCCTCCTGCGTCGTCGCATTCAACCACCGGCCGGCCCGTGCCGATGTCAGCCCGGCCCCCACAGGGACGCGTCGAGGTCGTCACCGGTGCTGCGCGGCATCTGCTTGACCCGCCCCCGCTCGATCGCCACCCCCTCGGCACGCAGCCGCTGGCTCTGCTCACGCCACCCGTGCGACCCCTCGGGCATGGCGATGCGACCGTCAGAGCGCAGCACCCGGTGCCACGGCAGGTCCGGGTCTTCGTTCATGCCCAGCACGCGCGCGGTGAGCCGCGCCCTGCCCGGCAAGCCGGCCTTGGCCGCCACCTGGCCGTAGCCCATCACCTGCCCGCGCGGGATCGCGCGGATCACCGCCAGGATGCGCTCGCGCGCCTGCACGGCCGCATCGGCGGCGGACGCGGCATCGGTCGTTTTCACGCGCGTACGCGGCTGACCAGCAGCACCCCGAGCAGCACCAGGGCGGTTCCCAGGATCTGCCACGGTCCCATGGGTTCGTCGAGCAGCCATAGACTCATCACGATGGTGGATACCGGCCCGAGCATACCCACCTGGGCGGCCAGCGACGAGCCGATCCGCTTCACCGCCAGCATGATGGCCAACACTGGCAATACCGTGCACAGGGTGGCGTTGATCAGCGACAGCCCGTACACCGGGGTGGGTGCCTGCCCCAGCGCGGCCAGCGGATGCAGCACCGCGAAGTGCAGCACGCACAGCACGCAGGCCACGCAGCTGGCGTAGGCGGTAAGGCGGATCGCGCCGATCCGTGCCACCACCTGGCCGCTGCCGAACAGGTACAGCGCGTAGCTCAGGGCACTGGCAAACACCAGCGCACTGCCCAGCAGGATGCGCCCTCCCTCCAGCTGCAGGTCATGGCCGAACGCGAGCAGCACGCCCAGGTAGCTCAGCCCCAGCGCAACCAGCTGCCAGCGCCCGGGGCGCTTTTTCAGCAGCACCAGGCTGATCAACAGCACCAGGGTGGGATTCAGATACAGGATCAGCCGCTCCAGGGTCACGCTGATGTACTGCAGACCCTGGAAATCCAGCAGGCTGGACAGGTAATAGCCGGTGAAGCCCAGCCACAGCACCCGGCCGCGATCGCCCCACGACAGCGCCGGAGCCCGCCGCGCCGACCACACCGCCAGCAGCGCGAACAGCGGGAAGGCCATCAACATGCGCAGCGCCAGCAGCGTGGTGGCATCCACGCCATGCCGGTAGGCCAGTTTGACGATCACCGCCTTGCCCGATGCCGCAATGGCGCCGACCGCAGCCAGCGCGATGCCGCCCGCGGCGATACGGGCGGAGGACGTGGGCAGCGCGGAAACGGTAGGCGGCATCGGGACGGCAGACGGCCGCACGGGGCGGCCGGAGGATGGGGTGGAGAACGAATTGTCGCACGGTGATCGACACCGCAGGCCAGGTCGGGACACGCCCCCGCCGTGTGACGCGCTGCTACCGCATCAACACGATCTCTTCGGCCGAGGTCGGGTGGATCGCCACGGTGTCATCGAACTGGGCCTTGGTAGCGCCCATCTTCACCGCCAGTGCGAAGCCCTGCAAAATCTCATCGGCGGCTTCGCCCAGCAGGTGCACGCCCACCACGCGTTCCTCTTCGCCCACGCAGACCAGCTTGAACAGGCTGCGCTGGGTGCCGTCGGACAGCGCCTCCAGCATCGGGCGGAAGTTGCTGCGGTACACGCGCACGTCGCCATGCTGCTCGCGCGCCTCTTCCTCGCTCAGCCCCACCGCGCCCAGCGCCGGGTGCGAAAACACCACGCTGGCCACGTTGGCGTAATCCATCTTCGCCTGCGGGTTGCCGCCAAACAGACGGTCCATCAGCTTGCGCGCCGCCGCGATCGCCACCGGCGTCAAGCCGACCTTGCCGGCAATGTCGCCCACCGCGTGCACGCTGGGCACCGCGGTGGTCTGCCACTCGTCGACCTCGACCTCGCCCTTGTCGCCCACCACGATCCCCAGCGCTTCCAGCCCCAGGCCGGCGCTGTTGCCGCGGCGGCCGGTGGCGAAGAACAGCTGGTCGAACATCGCCTCGTGCGGGCCATCGTGGCCGTAGGCCACCACCGCCTCGCCCTCACGGCGCAGTTCGCGCAGGCGATAGTTGAAATGCACCTGCACGCCCTGGTGGCGCAGGTTTTCAGCCAGCTGCGCGGTGAGTTCGGCGTCGAAGCGTTCCAGCAGCCGCGCGCCCCGCACCAGCAGCGTGACCTTGCTGCCCAGCGCCTGCAGCAGCCCGGCCAGTTCAACGGCGATGTAGCCGCCGCCAACGATGGCCACGCGCTCGGGCGCATCGCACAGGTTGAAGAAATCGTCCGAGACCGCACCCAGTTCCGCGCCGGGAATGTCCGGCCGCTGCGGGTGGGCGCCGGTGGCAATCAGGATGTGGGTGGCGCTGATGCGCACCCCATCGCTGCATTCCACCGTATGCGCATCGACCAACCGGCCCTTGCGCGGCACCCGCACCACGTTGTTCTCGTTCAAGCGTTTTAGGTAGCTGGCATGGATGTTGGCGATGTAGGCCTGGCGATGCACCACCAGTTCCTTCCAGTCCAGCGCCGGCCGCACCGGCACGTCGAAGCCCATGGCCGCGGCCATGCCGATCTTGGCCGACAGATCGGCCGCCAGCCACATCGCCTTCTTCGGCACGCAGCCCACGTTGACGCAGGTGCCGCCCAGTTCGCCGGGCTCCAGCATCGCCACGCGCTGCCCGTGTTGCGCGGCGCGGAACGCCGCCGCCAGGCCGCCGGAGCCGCCGCCCAGCACGATCAGGTCATAGTCGTAGTGATTGCTCATTGGTAGTGCTCGACTCGGTAAGGTGCGCCGCACGTGGCAACGCTGTTGCCGCCACCGCGCATGCAGGCCATGAGCATGCCATGCCCGGCCGCGATCCAGTCGTGACGACGACGGTCAGTGTCAGGCGGCCGCGCGTCGCAACGGCGGCCAGTGCAGGTAGGTCATCGCACGCCACACCCACTCCAGTGGACCGAAGCGGAAATAGCGCAGCCACACCGTGCTGGCCAGCACCTGCAGCGCGAACAGCGCCATCGCGAACGGCACCTGGCCGGCGCGCGGCATCTGTTCAAAGGCGCCCAGGCCATACCCGTAGAACACCCACGTGCACACCAGCGACTGCGCGATGTACTGGGTCAGCGCCGTCCGCCCCACCGGTGCCAGCCATGCCAGGCGCGCACGAGCCCGCACGATCCAGGCCAGGTAGCCCAGGCACATCAGCAGCGACGCCACCGAGTTCAGCGCGAACGCCGCGCCACTGGCGGCGGTGAAGGTGCCCGGCGCCAGGTACGGCTGCCAGAGCGCGCTGGCCACCATCATGACCAGCCCAGTGGGCAGTGCCACCCAGCGCAGCCGCCAGAACAGCCGGGCGAACGTGTCCGGCGTGGCCAGCGCGCCGCTGCGGGCGAACCAGCTGCCGATCAGGAACATGCCCAGCACTTCCGGGCCCACCACGATGATCGCGCTGAGCTGGGCGAAGAAGTCACGCAGGCGCTGCGCCACCGCCTGCAGGTAGGTGCCGTGGCCGTACGCCTGGCGCTGCATGTCGATGGTCTGCCCGGCCTGCGCCACGGCGTCAGTCACCTGCGTGCCAGACGGTTCCAGGTGCGCCGACAGGCCCATCAGCACGCCCAGCAGCAGCATCAGCGCGGCCGCGCACAGATACGTCAGCACCCCCATTGCGGGCAGCCAGCGCGTGGGCGCTTCGCGACAGGCCAGCAAGGGCAGCGACACCAGCGCATACACCACCAGAATGTCGCCGGACCAGACCAGCAGCGCGTGGCACAGGCCGATCAGCAACAGCGCTGCGCTACGTCGCAGGTAGAACGGGGTAAAGGCACGCCGCGCCGCCTCGGCGCGCTGGGCCATGATCGCAAAGCCGGCGCCGAACAACAGCGAGAACAGGGTGAAGAACTTGCCTTGCACCAGCACGTAGATGGCCGCGTCCGCAGCGTAGTCCAGGCCGTGCCAGTGCGGGTCGATGCCGGTGAAGGCCAGGTCCAGCGGCCCGCTGAAGGCCTCCATGTTCATCAACAGGATGCCGAACAGGGCGAAGCCGCGCAGGATGTCCAGCACCGCGATGCGGTCGCCGGCGGCAACCGGCTGCAGAAGGGGGGAAGCAGCGTTCACAGGCACTCCGTCCGGCAAGGCGGTCATTATGCGGCGGCGTGGGCGCCCACGAACGCAGCGTGCGGGGCGCACAACGGCAACGGCCCGCCGAAGCGGGCCGTTGGATCAGGCGGGTTGGCCAGCACTCAGTGCTGGTGGCCACCGTCGCCGTGCACGTGGCCGTGCTCGAGTTCTTCGGCCGCCGCTTCACGCACGTCGACGATCTCGACCGAGAAGTGCAGGTCCTTGCCGGCCATCGGGTGGTTCAGGTCGACGTCGACCACGCTCATGCCGACCTTCTCGACGGTGACCGCGCGCGGGCCGAAGTTGGTCTGCAGCACGACCTGCTGGCCCGGGACCAGCTTGCTGGTGCCGAAATGCTTCTTCGGCACGCGCTGGGTCAGGCCCTCGCGGCGTTCGCCGTAGGCATCGGCCGCCTTGACGTCCACCTCGAAGGTGGCGCCGGCTTCCTTGTCCATCATGGCGTTTTCCAGGCCCGGGATGATGTTGCCGTGGCCGATCAGGATCGCCAGCGGATCACGGTCCTTGGAGCTCTCGATCGGCTCCTGGCCCTGTTCGGCAACGGTGTAGTGGAAACGGACGACGCGGTCTTTTTCGATCTTCATGCGCAACTCTGGCTGGTCGCTGCCGATGGCAGACGGGTGGGGCGGGTTGTTCCCCGCCGGATACGCCGCCATCATGACGGCCTTCTGAGGCCGCGCATTATCCGGACAACCTGCACATGACGCCAGTTCCGCGCACGACCCGACTGGCCCTGCTGGCCCTCACCGCCCTGTTGAGCGCCTGTGGCGGCGGCAAGACCACCCGTCCCGCCACCCCGCCCGCCTCCACCCAGGTCTGGCCCAGCGTGGTTCCCAACGACCCGCAGGCAGCCAATGCGGTGCTGATGCGCGCCATCGGCCTGGTCGGCACGCCCTATCGTTACGGCGGCAACACCCCGGAGTCGGGCTTCGACTGCAGTGGCCTGGTGACCTACGTCTACCGCGAGATGGTCGACCTCAAGCTGCCCCGGACCTCGCGCGACCTGGCCGCGGTGCAGGGCCCGAAGATCGAACCCAAGCGCCTGGCACCGGGCGATCTGGTGTTCTTTGGCAGCCGCGGCAACGTGTCACACGTGGGCATTTACGTCGGCGAAGGACGCTTCGTGCACGCCCCGAGCACCGGCGGCACGGTCCGGCTGGACTCGCTCGGCGGCGCGTACTGGAAGGACCATTACACCGGCGCGAAACGCGTTCTGCACTAAGCTGAACAGGGGTAAGGGTCAAATTTGTGATGCACATCACGTGTTTGTAAACGAAAAATTAACGAAATTTGTACCTAATCACTGCGCTTACACGGCATCATCACCCATCGTTTTTATTAAGTGACCGCCGCGTGACGACAGCCGACCTGCCAAGCCAAGGCCAGACCGCCGCCCCCCAGCGCTGCACCCGCTCCGTTTTTCTCGCCGTCGCGCTCTGCCTGGCCAGCCTTCCGGCCTGGGCCCAGACCGCACCGGCCACCGCTGTCGATGCCGCTTCGGCCGGCGCCAGCACCTCCGAATCCTCCGCGGTGGCAAAGCCCAAGGCTGATGCCCCCGCCCGCAGCAAGGCCGACGCCGCTGCCAGCGCCACCCTCGCCGCCCTGCTTCCCCATCTGGCCGCGAACGACACCATTCCCCTGATGGACCGCTCGGCGATGTTCGCCGGCGACCTGAGCCGCCTGCTGGCCAACTACGACGCCAGCAGTGGTGCCAACGGCGCCGTGGTCGGCGGCGCGGCCGACAACGGCAAGGTGCAGTCGCTGCTGCGCCGCGCGATGACCCTGCTGGGCACCCCGTATCGCTGGGGCGGCACCTCGCCGGACAGCGGTTTCGACTGCAGCGGCCTGGTCGGCTACGTGTTCCGCACCGCCCTGGGCATCGAGCTGCCGCGCGTGTCGCGCGAAATGGCCCACGACGGCGAAGCCGAACTGATCAACGACCGCAACGCGCTGGCTGCCGGCGACCTGGTGTTCTTCGGCCGCAAGGGCCGGGTTGACCACGTGGGCATCTACGTGGGTGAAGGCCGCTTCCTGCACGCCCCCAGCACCGGCAAGGACGTCCGCGTGGACAGCCTGATGACCGGCTACTGGAGCGCCAAGTTCATGCAGGCCCGCCGCGTCGACCTCTAAGTTGCCGCCGCCCGCCTGTTGAAAAAAACCGCTGCCCTGCAGCGGTTTTTTTTTGGTTCTTCTCCCAACTGAAGGGCAAGCAGAAACGTGCCTTGACGCTCTCCAGGCACAGCCGTCGGCGGGTCGGGCGCTGGGCCCCCATGCCCTTTCCGGCGAATGTCCTCCGGCGTCGGCCTGCGGCCGCCCCCTCCCCCTTTACTTCGCCTCCAAGGGCATGGGGGCCCAGCGCCCGACCCACCGACAGCACCAGAAATGCCTGACGCCCCCTGCTAACCGAAAGCAGAGCCCCGTAGCGGCCGGTAGGCCTCTGGGCAAAGTAAAGGAGGAGGCCGCCCCGCGGCCGGGGGACATTTGCGCCAGGGGCCTACCGGCTGCTGCGGGGCCCTCACGCTCGCGACCAGCCCGATCGAAGGCGCCAGCGATCCGAACGGCGCCTGCACACCGGTCACCCGACGCGTCGTGCTCACTCTGCGACGGCCCCTGCAACAAGACGCTCCCCCTCAGATGGGAAACGCCCCCTTCGTTGGCCGCTGCCACCCCCAACCGGCGTTGTCCCTGTTGTCGAACACGCAACAGCCAGCAAACCAAGTGCCTGCCCGCCTCGTCGGTCCAGGCCGCGGACCCGGACGTGGGGCGGCACGTCCAAGGCCACCGGACCAGCATCAGATTCCGCCCGTGATCTTCGTCTACAAGGTGACGCATGGCGGCAGTCCCTGATTTTCCGGCCCGGTGTGTAATCTGGTTTGGGTCCCCGCAGCCGGCCGAACGGGCCGCCTTGGCGGCCGCAGGCTGGCAGGTGCGTGGCGTGGCCACCGACGACTGCGTGGCCATCGGCATGCGTGGCAGCGACCAGGTCGTCGGCCTGCTCGACCTGCGCAGCGCCTTGCCGGCCAACCTGACCCGGTTGCAGGCCCTGCTCGACGAACACCGGCACATGACCCTGCTGGCCATCCTGCCCGCCGGCGCACCGCCGCCCTCGCCCGCCCTGCAGGCACTGCTGGCCGTGTGCGCGGAGACCTTTGCCGCGCCGCTGGACCTGGGCCGCATCGTCCACCGCCTGCAGCAACTGGCCGGCGACGCCGCACAGCCCCCCACCCACGGACCGCAGCAGCTGATCGGCGACAGCGCCGTGCTGCAGGTCGCGCGCAGCGCCATCCGCAAGTTTGCCCCGGTCGACCTGCCGGTACTCATCACCGGCGAAACCGGCACAGGCAAGGAACTGGCGGCCCAGGCCCTGCACGCGTTGTCGCCGCGCCATGCCCGCCCGTTTCTGGCCGTCAACTGCGGCGCCATCCCCGCCGCGCTGGTCCAGTCTGAACTGTTCGGCCACGAGCGTGGTGCCTTCACCGGCGCCGCCAGCCGCCGGCTGGGCCTGTTCGAGACCGCCAGCGGCGGTACCGTCTTCCTGGATGAAATCGGCGACCTGCCACTGGATGCGCAGACCAACCTGCTGCGCGTACTGCAGGAAGGCACCGTCGAACGCGTCGGCAGCAACAAACCGCTGGCGGTGGATGTGCGGGTGCTGGCCGCTACCCACGTCGACCTGGAACAGGCGGTGGAGCGCGGGCAGTTCCGCCGCGACCTGTTCTACCGCTTGAACGTCCTGCGCCTGCCATTGCCCCCGCTGCGCGACCGCGGCAGCGACATCCTGCTGCTGGCCCAGCACTTCCTGGCCAGCTTCCGCGACCGCCACGTCACCCGCGCGCGCGGCTTCAGCGCCGATGCCAGGCGCGCCCTGGAGCGCTTCCACTGGCCGGGCAACGTGCGCGAACTGCTCAACCGCATCCAGCGCGCGGCGATCGTCACCGACGGCGAACTGATCAGTGCCGCCGACCTGGAGCTGGTGCCCGCGCAACTGGACATGCCGCAGCGGCTGCTGCACGACGCGCGCCGATCGGCCGAACGCGACGCGCTGCTGCATGCGCTACGCCAGAACGAATTCAACATCACCGCCTGCGCCCGCGACATGCAGGTCTCACGGGTAACGGTCTACCGACTCTGCCGCAAGCACCAGCTCGCCCTCCCCGAGTTGCGCTGAGGACGAAGCACCGCCGAAGCATGCCCTGCTCCCGAATACCCTCAGCAGCACTCCGCAAATCTATCCGCCGAAGAGCCCCCTTTTTTTGTTAAAGGGGGCGCGCCAACGGCGCGGGGTTTAGGTGGAATGCACATCGTACATGCTGTGAGCGGCACCGCTCACAGCATGTACGGCACCTTGAAGGCCAGAGTGAAGTCCGGCGCATCCGGGGTCAGACCGATGCCCAGCAGGCTCACCAGGGTGGTATTGCGGTTCAGCGCGTAGGTGATGCCCAGGTTCAGCGTGCCGGCGTTGGCGTCGCTGCCGATCACCTTGAACCACTGCCCATCACGGTAGCGCGTGGACGCGCGGCTGCTCAGCTTGTCGCTGAAGGAAATACTCAGGCTGGTGCGCTCGTTGAACGCGAACGCCACGCCCGCACCGAAGTAGTACGAGCCGCCCAGCTTCACCTCGCCGGGGTTGATCGTGTCCGGGTTGGCATCCAGGTCGTCGAAGCTGCGCGGGAAGGAATGGATGTAGCCGATGTTGGCGAACAGGATCGCCGGATCGGCGGTCTTCACTGCCGACAGGCCGACGTTGGCCTGCCACACGCCGTTGCCGGTGGGCTGCTGTTCGGGCACCGCGAAACGGATGAAGTCATCGTCGTCGCGCTCCAGCACCTTCCAGTCCAGGCCATAGGGCGCGCGTCCGGTGGGCGCGGTCGCGCCTACGGTGAGCACCGTTTCCGGCCAGCGACCGTGCTCGGCGAACAACCGGTAGTTCGCGCTCAGGCCGACATCGCCGATGCCGTTGCCGGTGGTTTCTTCCTGCGCGATCGCCGCGGCCGAACCGCCGGCACCGCCCTTCTGGAACACGGTCTTGCGGGCCAGGTAGGGCACGTCCAGGTTCAAGGTAAGCCGCGGGCTGACCCCCCAGCGCGCGGCCAGGTTGTAGGTGAGCGTGTCCGACTCGACGTTCTCGATGGCGATGTTGCCCAGGAAGATCGCATCCAGCGCCAGGAAGCCGTTGAGCGTCACCTGCTTGCGGTCATAGCGTGAGTAGGTGAGGCTGTTTTCGATGGTGAAGCGACGGCTGAACAAGGCCGCCTGCTGTTGCTTCACGTCATCCACGCTGCGCCGCGAGGCCTGCTTGGCCTGCTGCGCCTCTTCGGCGCTGCTGGCGTAGCCGTCCGCGCTGGCGGGGGCAGCCGGGGTACCGGCGGGCAGCGGTGGCGGCGGGGGTGCCGCACCGGCAACAGGCGCGGTCTTGCCCGTCAGTCGGGCCTGCATCGCCTGCACCTGCATGTCCAGTTCGCGCAACCGGCGCACTTCCTGCGCGTAGTTGGCCTTGAGGGTTTCCAGCTGCGCGATCAGCGCCTTGACGTCGGCCTCATCGGCCGGCGCGGGCTGCGCGTGCGCGCCGGCCGCGGCCATCAGTGCCAGCGCCGCCAGCGCCAGCGGTGTTGCTCGTATCGAGGTGTGCATTGCCTTGGCCCACGTTGTGTTGTCACTCCCCCTGCCCGGCCACGGGGACTACTGGCCGGGACCCATGCCGACACCCCGTACCAGCGTCATCGCCTGGGCCACGTTCTGGCTGAGCGGGACGTTGCTGGCGAGGGATTGCCGGACAAGATCGATCTGCATGCGATTGCTCACGGTCTGCCCGTCGCTGCCCAGGGCGATGCTCTGCCCGACACTGCCGCTGCGGATCCACTGCTGTACCGCGCCGACACCTTCGATCTGCAGCTGCACCTTGGCGTTGTTGCCGTCCAGCTGCGCCACCGCGCTGACCCCGCCCTGCTGCACGCTGGCCAGCTGCTGGCCCTGCGCTGCTGGCGCGGGCGCATCGCCCTCGCGCACGTTGAGGTGGGTGGTATTGCCGGCCACGTTGCCGTCACCGGCAACCTGGATGCTTTGGGTCAACCCGGCCACGTTCTGCAGGCCGCTGGCGTCGATACTGCGGCCGGTGGACACCGGCAGCGGCGCATCGGCAGCGGTGACCGTCACCGACGGGGTGAAGCTCACCTTCGGCGCACCGCCGGCACGGAAGTCCATGCCAAGGGTAAGCGCGCTGGTGGCGGCCTGGTTGCCGCTGGTCCATTGGCTGATCATGGTGACCCCGAACCACGCCACGCTGCTGCCATTGACCGTGTAGCGGCCGCGCATCAGGTTCAGCTCGGGATCGGGAATTTCACTGAGGCCCTTGCCGGGCCGTCCTTCATCGGCATGTGCCGGCATGGCCCCCAGGAGGGTCAGCAGCAATACACCGTGCGTCCAGCGTGCGATATTCATGGTGCCTCCTAGAACAGATCGGCATGGGTGAAGCCGAAATCCACCAACTCCGCGTCGGTGATCGGCCCCTGCCGGGCATACAGCGAGCGCGCACTGGGCCGCTCGCCAGGCTGCAGCAACACCGTGTTGCGATCGAAGTCAGTGCCGATCACGATGAACACGGCGCGCGACGGCCACGCCTGCAGAAATTCGCTGACGGGAATGCTGCGGTTGCCCAGGATCGGGTCGGCCACGTCCACCACATCGTTGCGGACCTGTTTAAGGACCACGAAATGGCGGAAGCCCCGCACATCCATCAACACCAGACCGGGCACGCGCAGTGAGCGCAGGCGCTCTTCGTTGACGCGGTAGCCGCGTCCGCGCATGCCCATCGATTCAACGTAACGTTTGATGTCCAGCAGCGAGAACCCGCGCTGGTGGACCAGTTGCGGGTCCGAGACCCCCATCATGCCTTCGATCACCGTCCCTTCGTCCGCCTCCAGGTGGTAGGCGTACCGCAGGATCGTGGCCAGGGCCGCCGCGCCACAGCTGTAATCGGTGTGTTGCCGCACCACGTTGCGGAAGCGCCGTTCCTGCATGCTTTCCACACGCTGGGTCAGCACCGCACCGTTGGGCAGCACGCCACTGAAACCGACATCGCCGGCGCGCGCGGCGCCGAACGGCAGCATCAGCAGCAACAACGACCCGTACAGCGCGTGCTTGAACATTGGCGTGGCTCCGGATAAGGAAGGAGCCCCTGCCCCAAAGGGGGAGAATGGGACAGGGGCCCCCGGGAGCCCGGCCATTGGCGGATGGCCGGGTTTGTTGCGCTCAACGCGTACTGCTTGCGAAAGCGGACAGACTTACTCGCCGGTGCCGCCGCCACCGCCGCCGGTGGCCGGCTGCGCAACGGCCAGGGCCAGGCTGTTGGCCTGCAGGTTGCCCGAGCCGGAGGCGACGTTCACGCCGATGTTGCCGGTGGCGCCGCGGAACGCATCACCGGACAGCGACGCGTTGTTCTCGGCATTGACGTTCACCCAACGGGTGGTGCGCACGGTGCCGCTGAGGCTGGCATACAGGTCCGCGGCCCCGACTTCGATGAAGCCCAACCGGCCTTCTTCGTCGGTGTCGAAGGCGATGCCGCCCACGCCGTCCGTATACGGGTTGGCGGTGGCGTTCTGGATCTCGCTGTCCATGTCGAGATGGCCGGTGCTGTTGCCGCCCGGATGCGGCAGTTCACCGCTCCACGAATCCAGGTAGTAGTTGTCCTTCTGGTAGGCGTTGCCACGACCTTCGTAGACACCGCCACCGATGGCCAACGTACCGCCGGCGACGCGACCACGCATGGTCACTTCGGTGGTGTCGGACATGGCGCGCGTATAGCCTTCGTTGCTCACGGCATTGCCGGTGGAGACCTGGTTGGAGCTGATGCTCGACTGCGCCATGCGCGCGGTGGACACCGAGGCGGCGAGCGCGTTCTTCTGCTCGTTGTTGTTGCCCGCTGCGCTGTTCACGCCAATGTTGCCGCTGGCATCGCGGAAGGCATTGCCGCTGAGGCTGGAGTTGTTGACCACGCCTTCGTTGACGGTGAGGTTGCCCGCGCCGTACTGGTTCACGAACACTTCCGCGTCGGACATGCCGAAGGTGAAGGAGGCATCGGCCGCAGACAGCGAGGCGGCGTTGTCCTGGGCGTTGTTGTCACCGGCGGCGACGTTGAAGCCGAGGTTGCCGGAGGCATCCTGGCCGACGTTTTCACTGATCGACGCATTGTTTTCCAGCAGCGAGTTGGACGCTTGGTTGCTGGTGATCGACTGGCGGTTGTCGATCACGGCGATCGCGGCCGAATTCACTTCCAGCTCACCGGTGATTTCCGGATCACCCGAGAAGTTGATGTCCGAGCTCAGGCGCAGGTCCTTTTCCAGGTTCACGTCGACGCCGTGGTTGTTCTTTTCCTTGCGCTCGTCGGCCTGGATGTTGCTGTTCTCGTTCACCGTCACGGTGCGGTTGCGGGTGACGTCGCTGTTGACGGTGCTGTTGCTGGTGGAATTGCTATTGGTGGTGGTGTTGCGGGTCCGGTTCCAGGTACGCGAGTCGGTGAGCGTATTGGTTTCGGTGTTGGTATCGGTGTTGGTGTTGGTGCGCGTTTCAGCCACGTTGTGGAGGTGGTTGATGTTCGCGTTCTGGTTCTGGTTGTCGCGGTCGTTGCCCCAGCCGTTGGCGCCGGCGGAAGCAGACGCGGCGGCGATGGCCAGCGCAAGTACGGTCCGTTTCATGTTGGTGTTCATGGTGCCCTCTCTCTCATCACAGACAATCGGGTGGATGTGACTACTCACGGGGTGGACTGCACCGAGATGCTCAGTTGATTGGCGGTGGCGTTGCCGGATCCCGCGATCTGATTGAGTTGCAGGACGCCGTCGAAGCCCTGCAGCGCGGTGGCTTCCACCGCCACGCTGCGGGTTCCGGCCGGCCGGCCGCGAGTAGCGGCCGCCTGCCCCCCTGCTGACACGAGCGCCCCCGATGAGGCCAGGGCCTCGTCGTTCGACTCGCGTATGCCCTGTTGCGCCAGCGTGGCAGTGACGACGTTGATGGTCGCGTTGCCGGTTCCGCTGGCCTGGTTGATCATGGCGACGCCGCGGGCGCCGCTGAGTGCCTGTCCGCCAATACTGGCGCTGGCGTCCATCGGGCCGTCGCCGAGCACCTGGTTGGCGCTGTGTTGCTGGCGGGCGTTGATGGCAATGTGTGCGTTGGAGCCGTTGGCGATGCCGAGCAGGTTGGCCTGCTGGTTGAGGTCGCCGGCGGTCATGTTGACGGTGATGGCACCGTCGGCGCCGGACAGCGCGCGGCCGTCGATGCGGCTGGTGTTGAGGTAGGACAGCATGGCGGCATAGTCATCGGCCTGCTGCGCGTGGAGCGGCAGCGGTGATGCGATGACGGTGGCCAGCAACAGGGTGCGATGCAGGCGGTTCATTTGCCGGGCCCGCCCGCAGGTTGGCCCAGCGGGAACTGCGCGAGCGCGCCGCGCACCTGGTCGCCGATGCCGCGGGTGGCACCGGTGACGGCGCCCATGGGGCCGCCGATGACGTTGCTGAGCTGGCCGCCGGAGAGCACGCCGCTGTCGGTCACTTTGCCCAGGGTGGCGGTAACGTTGGTGCCGGTGACGCGTTCGATGGTGGTCTGGGTGTGGGTGACGCCGGCGCCGGTGTTGGAGCCCAGCGAGGCATAGTCGTCGTCGCTGAGTTCGTCCATGCCGGTAGCGGTGCCCAGGGCCTGGTTGACTTCGCGCTTGGGCGAGGGGTCGGCGATGAGGGCCATGCCGGGAGGCGCGGGCCGGTACGCCGGCCGGGCGGAGACATCGCGCAGGAGGACGATTTCACCGGGCTGTGCTTTGACGCCCTGGCGCGCGCCGGAGGCCTGTGCAGCCATCGGCAGGGCCAGCGCGGTGGCCAGCAGCCAGAGCCCGGCGGTGGTGGTGCGGTGTGCGGCAACGCTGTCCATGGCGCCCTCCTCGAAACATGCGGAGGGGTAACGCAGCAATCGTGCCAAGTCCGCGCGCCAGCAAATACGGGCTTTCGCCGCCATGCGGGGTGTAACGCCGCAACAGTGGTGTTACAGATTCGTTGGAAATAACATCTGCTGAACACGACCATCACGCGCCCTACAAGCCCGCCGTTGCTCGGTTTTTGCCGGGTGTATCACCTGTGTTACACCGGCTGATACAGGGGTTACAGCGCGTAGTCAGCTTTGGTGAGCCCACTGCTCCGGGGCGAAGAGCGACGGTTGCCTTTTACTCCCGGGCTGGGGCTGGGATGGGTGGGTTCACGGGACACGCTGCAAGTACGTCCATGTAAGCTCCGTCGCGCCATCCATGGCGCTCAGGGTCCCGTGAACCCACCCACCCCACCCCTCGACAGTTGGCTGGTGGCCTCGGCAAAAACTCCCAGCAACAGCGAGCTGTCTGACTCCATTCCACTACCAGAATCCGGCCTTCGGCCAACTGCCGAACGGCAGTGCGCATGCACGTGCCCGTGTAGTTCAGCTCTCGCTCTCCTGTGCACACCGATGCAGTGTCGATGGGTCGGCAGGGGTGGGTAGCCGGGACCCTGAGCGCCATGGATGGCGCGACGGAGCCTACACGGACGTACTTGCGGCGTGTCCCGGATACCCACCCCTGCCGACCCACCCCAGCAGAATCCGGACGAGGATCTTGCTGTTGCTGTTGCTGTTGCCGTTGCTGTTGCTGTTGCTGTTGCTGTTGCTTTCAGCTTCCAAAAAAAACAGGCCCGCTTTCGCGGGCCCATCTTAATCACCACCAAACCCGGCATTCAGGACGATCGTTTTTCCAGCTCGTCCACGCCCAGATTGGTGGATGGGTTGTCGTACACCGACTGGTCCAGCAACCCCGTTTCCTTGGCCACCAGCACCGGCACCAGCATCTGCCCGGTCACATTGGTCATCGTCCGCATCATGTCCAGGATCCGGTCGATCGCGTACAGATACCCGATCGTCTCCAACGGCAGGTTGGCCGCACTCAGCACCACCGTCGCCATCACCACCGCCGTGCCCGGCACGCCCGCCGTCCCGAAACTGCCCAGCACCGAAGCGATCAACACCACGATGTACTGCTCCGGCGTCAACGGAACCCCCGTGTACTGCGCGATGAACACCGCGCACAACGCCGGATAGATCGCACCGCAACCGTCCATCTTGATGCTTGCGCCCAGCGGTACCGCGAACGACGCGTAGTCCTTGTTCACGCCCAGATTGTGCGTGATCGACCGCATCGCCGCCGGCATCGCCGCAAAGCTCGACGAACTCACGAACGCCACCTGCATCCCCGGCGCCGCCCCGCGGAAGAACTTCAGCGGATTCAACCCGTGCGACAACAACAGCCCCCCGTACACCACCACAATGTGGAACGCACAGGCCACGTACAGCGCCAGCACGAAGTTGCCCAGCGGCAGCAGCTTCTCGAACCCGTAACTGCCCACCAGCCCCGCGATCAGCCCGAAGGTTCCCAGCGGCGTCATCTCCAGCACGAAGCGCGTCACCTGGATCATGATGTCGCTCATCTGCCCGGTCAGCTTGCGCGCCTCGGCCACCTTGTCGCCCAGCTTCACCATCGCAAAGCCCAGCAGCCCCGCGAAGAAGATCACCGGCAGGATCGACCCGCGCCCCGCCGCCAGCACCGTCTCACCGGCCGCGTTCACCCGCGTGCCAATCCCCGTCAGCGCGTAGAACACATTCGACGGCACCACATCCATCAGCACCTTCACCACGCTGGGCACTTCGCGCGGCGTATAGCCGTGGTCCATGCTCAGGCTCAGGTTGCCCGTGCCCGGCTGCAGGAGCGTGCCCACCGCCAGCCCCACGCAGACCGCCAGCGCCGCGGTGATGATGAACCACAGGAACGTGCGCCCGCCCAGGGCCGCCACCGACTTCTGCCCGTGCAGCGAAGAGATCGCATTGATCACCGCGAAGAACACCAGCGGCACCGCGATCATCTTGATCAGCGTCACGTACAGATCGCCCAACGGACCGAACCATACCTCGGCCGCCGGGCCCAGCAACCACCCGGCCAGCGCACCCAGCACGAAGCCGCCCAGCACGCGTTGCCAGAACGGAATCCGCAACCACGCAGAAACCAGCTTCATGAGCTTTCCAGAGAGAATTCGACAGCTAGGCACCTTAGCCCAACCGCGCCTGCGGAACGAGGCGCACACGGAAAATCAGCGTGTCATCGGCGTGCCTTGCGCCGTTCTGCATAATGAACGCCCGATTCACCTGTGAGATATGCCTGTCCATGTCCCGTTCCACGTCCCTGGTGGCGGCCATCGCCACCACCCTGCTGCTGGGCGCCTGCGCCACCAGCACCCCCGCCGCCACGGCCCCCGGCGCGATTGCCGTCGATGTTCCCGCCGTCGCCCACCCGGCCGGTGAAACCCCCCAGTGGTGGTACCGCAGCGGGGCCGCCCGTGCCGCCGGCAGCGGCGCCATGGACGGCAAGGCCAAGAATGTCATCCTGTTCCTGGGTGACGGAATGAGCCTCACCACGGTCGCCGCCGCGCGGATCTTCGAAGGCCAGCGCAACGGCAACCCGGGTGAAGAGAACCTGCTGTCCTGGGAGCGCTTCCCGGCCACCGCGTTCAGCAAGACCTACAACACCGACTCGCAGACCCCCGATTCGGCCGGCACCATGACCGCCATCACCACCGGCGTGAAGACCCACATGGGCGCCATCGGCGTCAGTGCAGGCACCCGCAACGATTGCGCCGACAGCCTCAACAAAGGCCTGCTGACCTGGCTGCAGCTGGCCGACAGCGCGCACATGGCCACCGGCATCGTGTCCACCGCGCGCCTGACCCACGCCACCCCGGCGGCCACCTACGCGCACTCGCCCGAGCGCAACTGGGAAAACGACACCGACGTGCCCGAGGCCGCCAAGGCTGCCGGCTGCACCGACATCGCCCAGCAGCTGCTGTCCACCGCGCGCTATGGCCGGGGCCCGCTGGTCGCCCTGGGCGGCGGCCGCGGTGAATTCACCACGGTGGAAGAGCGCGATCCCGAGTATGACGACAAGGTCGGCCAGCGCCTGGACGGGCGCAGCCTGGTCACCGAATGGCAGCAGGCCCACCCGCAGGGCGCCTATGTCTGGAACGCCAAGCAGCTGCAGGCCGCGCGCAATGCCCCGGCGCTGCTGGGCCTGTTCGAGCCGGACCACATGCGTTACGAGATCGAGCGCAAGGACGACCCGTCCGGCGAACCCAGCCTGGCCGAGCTGACCAAGGCCGCCATCAACACCCTCTCCCGGCACAAGGAAGGCTACGTGCTGATGGTCGAGGGCGCCCGCATCGACCATGCCAACCACAGCGGCAACGCGTACCGCGCCCTCAGCGATACCGTGGCCCTGTCCGATGCCGTGCGCGCGGCCGTCGAGGCGACCTCCGACCAGGACACCCTGATCATCGTCACCGCCGACCATTCGCATACCCTGAACTTCGTCGGCTACCCGGCCCGCGGCAACCCGATCCTGGGCAAGGTCAAGGACAAGGGCGGCGAAGATGGCGTGGGCGGCCTGGACGTGGCCCGCGACGGCCTCGGCCTGCCCTACACCACCCTCAGCTATGCCAACGGCCCCGGCTATACCGGCGCCACCAACCAGCAGCCGGCCGGCCCGAAGGTGTACCCGCACAACCCGAGCAGCTTCGACCCGGCCGCCGGCCGACCGGACCTGAGCCACGTGGACACCGAGCACCCCGATTACATGCAGGAAGCGCTGGTACCGACCAAGAGTGAAACCCATGGCGGCGAAGACGTCGGCATCTGGGCACGTGGCCCGGGCAGCAAGGCCATCCGCGGCACCATGGAACAGAACACGATCTACCACATGATCGTGCAGGCCACCCCGCGCCTGCGCCAGCGCCTGTGCGAGGCCGGCACCTGCGACGCCAAGGGCGTGCCGGTGGACCTGCCCACGCCGAAGGCGTTCGAGCGCAAGGCCGACGCCAACTGATGCCGGCCCGGCTCTCCGCCGCCCGCAGCAGGGGCCGCCATGTGCGGTTCCTGCTGTTGATCGCCGGACTGGCCAGCACCGGCCACGCGCTGGCCCAGGGGCCGGCTTGCCGGGTCCTCACCGAGGAGCACGGGCTGTGGCCGTTGCCCGGCTGCGAGGTGGTCGACGGCGCGCCACGGATCGCCGCGGACGTCCTGCCCGACCTCCCTTACGATGCCGACGGACTGGCGGCGGTGTACGCCGCCGACAGCTTTCATTACGTCACCCGTGCCGGCCGCACCCAGGCCGTGCTGACTTGGGACAGCGGGCCGGACTACGTCGAAGAGGGGCTGCTGCGGGGCCGCGTCGGCCCACGCGTCGGCTACTTCACGCCCGCGCTTGAACAGGCCTTCCCGGCCACGTTCGACTTTGCCTGGCCCTTCGCCGATGGCATTGCCCAGGTCTGCGAGGGGTGCCGCCCCGGCACCTCCGACGGCGAGGGCCACACGCCGGTGGAAGGCGGCCACTGGTTCCATATCAATCGCCAGGGCATCCGCGTGCCCGAGCCGACCACTCCCTGATCCGCGTGCGTGGCGAGCCTGGCCCGCAGCGTCGATACTGCCTCCCTGCCCGAGCCTGCCCGAACCGATGTCGTCGCCATTACCCAACCTGTCTGCTGCACCCCGCCCGGTCCTGGTGGGCTTCAGTGGTGGACTCGATTCCACCGTGCTGCTGCATTGGCTGGCGCAGTCGGCCGCGCAGCGCGATGCCGGCGTGCGGGCGGTGCATGTCCACCATGGCCTGCAACCGGCGGCCGACGCGTGGGCGCAGCATTGCCAGGCGATCTGCACCGCCTGGAACATCGACCTGCAGGTAATCGGCGTCGACGTGGCCCGCGACAGCGGCCACGGCCTGGAAGCGGCCGCGCGCCATGCCCGCCGCGATGCCTTCGCCACCGCCCTGCGCCCGGGTGAACAGCTGGCGCTGGCCCATCACCGCGATGACCAGGCCGAAACCTTCCTGCTGCGCGCCCTGCGCGGGTCCGGCGTGGATGGGCTGGCCGCGATCCGCAGCGAGGCGCCGTTTGCCACCGGTACGGTGTGGCGACCGCTGCTGCAGGTACCGCGCGCGGCGCTGCTGGCCTACGCGCAGTCGCAGGCACTGCAGTGGGTGGACGATCCCAGCAATGCCAGCGACGAGGCCGACCGTAATTTCCTGCGCCTGCACGTGCTGCCGCTGCTGCAACAACGCTGGCCGCAGGCCGATGCCGCCTTCGCCCGCAGCGCCGCACTCTGCGCGCAGGCGCAGCAGTTGCTGGACGTGTCCGACCAGGACGCCCTGCGCCGCTGCAGCCTGGCCCCCGGCGTGCTCGATGGCACGCGCCTGCTGCGGTTGCCGCGCGAACGCCGCGCCCGCCTGCTGCGACAGTGGGTGCGCAACTGCGGACTGCCGCCGCTGCCGGCCGCTGGCGTGGACGCCATCGAGCGCGACCTGCTGCCGGCCGCGCACGACGCCGACGCCCAGTTCGCCTGGCAGGGCGCGCGGATCCGCCGTTGGCGCAGCGAACTGCACCTGCTGTCGGCCACGCTGGCGTTGCCACCGCACTGGAGCGTGCACTGGGATGGCCGTGCGCCCTTGGCGTTGCCCGACGGCGGCCAGCTGGAGCTGCTGGGCGCCAGCCAGCTGGCCACGCCGCTGCAGGTAAGCGCGCGCCGCGGCGGAGAGCGTATCCAGCTGCCCGGGCGCACCCATTCGCACGCGCTGAAGGACCTGCTGCAACAACGGGGGCTGCCGCCGTGGCAGCGGCGCCAGCTGCCGCTGTTGTTCGACGGGGAGGTGCTGATGGCTGCCGGCGACCGGGTCATCGCCGCACCGCTGCAGCATTGGCTGGATGAACACCACGCACAGCTGCGCTGGACGCCGGGCGCGGCCTGAATTGACCCCGCTGGGTTGGCGCATCACACTTGTCCCATGCCCAAGAAGTCCCCCAACGAAACCTCCCCGGTCGTCCACTTCGAGCAGTCGCTGGAAGAGCTGGAACAGCTGGTGGAGAAGATGGAAGCCGGTGATCTGAGCCTGGAACAATCGCTCAGCGCCTACGAGCGCGGCGTCGGCCTGTACCGCCAGTGCCAGCAGGCGCTGGAACAGGCCGAACTGCGCGTGCGCCTGCTCAGCGACCCGGCCCGCCCCGACACCGCCGAACGCTTCGATCCGCCCGGCCATGATGGTTGAGGCCACGTTCGCGCGTTGGCGCGACCGCATCGAAAGCCAGCTCGACGCCAGCCTGCCTTCTCCCGAACACGCACCGCAGCGCCTGCACCAGGCGATGCGCTACGCCGTGCTCGGCGGTGGCAAGCGCATGCGCCCGCTGCTGGTGTATGCCAGCGGCCAGGTATTCGGCGCCGACGAGCACGCACTGGATGCACCGGCGATGGCGGTGGAGCTGATCCACGCCTATTCGCTGGTGCACGACGACCTGCCGGCGATGGACGACGACGCGCTGCGTCGCGGCCGTCCCACCACCCATATTGCGTTCGACGAAGCCACCGCGATTCTCGCCGGTGACGCGCTGCAGACCCGCGCGTTCGGTCTGTTGGCCGATGCGGCGCTGCCCGCGCTGTTGCGCGTGCACTGTCTGCAGGCACTGACCCACGCTTCCGGTGCTGCCGGCATGTGCGGTGGCCAGGCGCTGGACATCGATGCCACCGGCCAGGCGCAGCCGCTGGCATCGCTGCAGCGCATGCATGCACTGAAGACCGGGGCGCTGATCCGCGCGGCCGTGCGCATGGGCGCGCTGTGCGGCGATGCGCCGCAGAGCGACCTGCTGCAGCTGGATGATTTCGCCAGTGCGCTGGGGCTGGCGTTCCAGGTGCGCGATGACATCCTCGACGTAGAAGCCAGTTCCGAACAGCTGGGCAAGACCGCCGGCAAGGACGAGGCGCAGGCCAAGTCGACCTTCCCCGCCCTGCTCGGCATGGACGGCGCGAAAGCCGAACTGGCCGCGCTCAGCCAGCGCATGCACGACAGCCTGGCCGGCTACGACGAACGCGCCGATGCCTTGCGTGCACTGGGGCGGCTGGCGGTCGAACGCGATCACTGACGCGCCTGGCGGCGCCGGGCGGGTGCGATGTCTTCGCTCGGCCGTTGCGCGCGCGTTCGGGCCGTTTTGGCGGTCGGCAGGCCCTTGCGCAAATGTCCCCCGGTCGACGCCTGCGCGCCGCCCTCCGCCTTGATTTTGCCAAGGACCTGCCGGCCGCCAAACGGCTCGGCGTGCGGAGGGTGAACAGCGGCGTCCACGCATGGCGAGGCGCTGCTGGATACAGGCATTCCTGCGAAACAGCACCCCCAAAAGGTACGTGGGGAGCGGGGTCGCGCCCGTTGGGGTGACGCTTTCGCTGCAGGCGAGGGCGTGTGTCTTCGGTCGGGAATCGCGCGCGCGTCCGGGCCCCTTGGCGGCCGGCAGGCCCCCTGTGCAAATGTCCCCCGGCGCCGGCCTGCGGCCGTCACCTCCTCCTTTACTTTGCCAAGGACCTGTCGGCCGCCAAGGGGCTGGACTTGCGGGCTGTGAGTGCGGCCTTCGACGCTTGCTGGTGCTGCCACCAACTCTTTGCACGCGATGCGCACGCGATGCGCATATGCGGTACGTCGCCCCCCTTTTCGCGTGTTGACCAGGCCGCGCGCCAGACCGCTTCCGCGCAGGGGATGCACACAAAAAAACGCCCGGCGGTGCCGGGCGTTTTTTGTTTCCACACTGCGGGGCGGATTACTTGATCAGGCGCAGGGTGAACGGGTAGCGGTACGCTTCGCCGTTGTTCGCCTTCACCGCGGCGATGATGCAGAAGACCAGGTTCAGGATGCCGACCAGCGGGGCCAGCAGGCCGCCGATGATCACGATCATCAGCACGAAGCTGATCAGCATCGCGATGGTGATGGTGATCTGGAAGTTCAGCGCTTCCTTGGCCTGGTCGGTCACGAACGACTTGCTGCTGTCATCCTTGTTGATCATCCAGATGATCAGCGGGCCGATGAACCAGGTGAAGATGCCCAGGATGTGGGCCACCAGCGCCATGGTGCGCTGGTCGGCCGGCGCGGCGCCGGTCGGGGCCGGCGGCGGGGCGGTGACGTTGTCGAATTCGCTCACGGTGAAACTCCTTGTTCGGTGTGTGTGGGTATTGCGCGACAGGCTCCCCGCCTGCCAGAGCAGCCGGGATAGGATACGTCAATCGTTGCCTGCAACGGTCATCCGCCCCACCAGGATCGACCCCACCTGCACGTGCGAACGACGGTCCACGTCGCTGCCCACCGCTTCGATGCTGGCGAACATGTCCTTGAGGTTGCCGGCGATGGTGACGCCATCGACCGGATAGCTGATTTCGCCGTTCTCCACGCGGAAGCCACCGGCACCGCGCGAGTAGTCGCCGGTAACCCCGTTGACCCCCTGGCCCATCAGTTCGGTCACCAGCAGGCCCTCGCCCATCTGCCGGGCGATGGAGGCCAGGTCGCCGGCATTGGCCGCCACCTTCAGGTTGTGCACGCCGCCGGCATTGCCGGTGGTGGTCAGGCCCAGCTTGCGCGCCGAGTAACTGCCCAGGATGTAGCGTTGCAGCACGCCGTCGGTGATCAACGCCGCATTGCGGGTGGCCACGCCATCGCCGTCGAAGGCCGACGAACGCAACCCGCGGCGCAGCAACGGCAGCTCTTCCACCTGGAACCACTCCGGGAACAGGCGGGTGCCGACGCTGTCGAGCAGGAAGCTGGCCCGCCGGTACAGTGCGCCGCCCGAAACCGCGCCCAGCAGGCTGCCGATCAACGACCGTGCCACCTCCGGCGAGTACAGCACCGGCATCTGCGCGGTCGCCATCGAGCGCGGCTGCAGCCGGGCCACGGTGCGCTCGGCGGCACGGCGGCCGATCGCGGCGGCCGATTCCAGGTCTTCCCGGGCCAGCGCGCTGCTGTACCAGCCATCGCGCTGCATGCCGTCGCCCTGCCCGGCGATCAGCGCGCAGCCCACCGAGTGGTGGCTGCTGCGCTCACGACCGATGAAACCGTGTGAATTGGCGTACACCGACAGGCTCTGCGAGGTGGCGGCCGAGGCGCCATCGGAGTTGCTGATGCGGCCATCGGCTTCACGCCCGGCCGCTTCACAGGCCAGGGCCAGGTCCAGCGCCTCGTCGGCGCCCAGGTCCCAGGGGTGCCAGCCGTCCAGGTCGGGGAACTCGCGCGCCATCAGGGCGGCCTCGGCCAGCCCGGCCGCGGCGTCATCCTCGGTGTGCCGGGCGATGGCGCAGGCCTGGGCCACGGTCGATTCCAGGCTGGCGTCCTGCAGGTCGGCGGTACTGGCGCTGCCCTTGCGCTGGCCGAAGTAGACGGTCACCGCAATACCGCGGTCGCGGGTGGATTCCACCGTTTCCACCTCGCCCAGGCGCACATTCACGTCCAGGCCGCGCTCGTCGCTGCAGCTGACCTCGGCCTGGCTGGCGCCCATGGCTTTGGCCCGCTCCAGCAGGCGTTGGGAGATGTCGGCCAGCTGCTCCAGGCGCTGCAGGCTGTCGTCGGCCGGGGAGACTTCAGGGGAGATCACGTTCAATGCTTTATCCTGTACGGGTGAGTGCCTGGCGCAACGCGGGGCACAGTTTACGGATGTGGAAATAAGACGATGCGCGGACGCGACGAAGATACCGGTGAATTCCTAGACATCAGCCGTAGCCAGAACCGCCGGGACGCCCTGGACGTGCTGGCGCTCGGCGAGAAGCTGGTCGCGCTGACCCCGGCCCAGCTGGCCCGGGTGCCGGTGCCCGAAGACCTGCTGCCGCACATCGCCGAGGCCAAGCGCATCACCGCGCACATCGCCCACAAGCGCCAGCTGGCGTTCCTGGCCAAGCACATGCGCCGCGAAGACGATGCCGCGCTGGATGCCATCCGCGATGCGCTGGATGCCAACAGCGAAACCTCGCGCCGTGAAGTGGCCACCATGCACCGCGTGGAAGACTGGCGCGAGCGCCTGTTGAAGGACGGCGACAAGGCGCTGGGCGCGCTGCTGGACGAATACCCGCATGCCGACCGCCAGCAGCTGCGCACGCTGGTGCGCAACGCCCAGGCCGAGAAGGCCAAGAACAAGCCGCCGCGCGCCTACCGCGAGATCTACCAGCTGCTGCGGACGCTGCTGCTGCCGGCCGCGCTGGGCCTGGACGCGGCCAACCTGACCGCGGCCGACGACCTGGATGACCAGGACGACCAGGACGGCGACGACACCGCCGAAGACTGAGCCCGGCCGCCCACGCGGCGGTGCCAGCCCAGGGCTGGCCCCCGCGGGGCGCTCGAACCGGTAGCACGGGCGCATCGCCTGGCTCAGGCCTGGGTGCCGCCCACGGTGATGCCATCGATCAGCAACGACGGCTGGCCCACGCCCACCGGCACGCTCTGGCCATCCTTGCCGCAGACCCCCACGCCTTCGTCCAGGGCCAGGTCGTTGCCGATCATGCGGACCTTCTGCATGGTTTCCGGCCCGTTGCCGATCAGCGTGGCGCCCTTCACCGGGGCGGTCACCTTGCCGTCCTCGATCAGGTAGGCCTCGGTGGCCGAGAACACGTACTTGCCGCTGGTGATGTCGACCTGGCCGCCGCCGAAGTTGACCGCGTACAGGCCCTTCTTCACCGAACGGATCATTTCTTCCGGGTCGTGCTGGCCGGCGCGCATGTAGGTGTTGGTCATGCGCGGCATGGTCATGTGCGCGAACGATTCGCGGCGGCCGTTGCCGGTCGGGGCCACGCCCATCAGGCGCGCATTGAGCGAGTCCTGCATGTAGCCGACCAGGATGCCGTCCTCGATCAGCGTGGTGCACTGGGTGGGATGGCCCTCGTCGTCGATGTTGAGCGAACCGCGGCGCCCGTCCAGGGTGCCGTCATCGACGATGGTCACGCCCGGGGCCGCCACGCGCTCGCCGACGCGGCCGGCATAGACGCTGGTGCCCTTGCGGTTGAAGTCGCCTTCCAGGCCGTGACCCACCGCCTCGTGCAGCAGCACGCCGGGCCAGCCCGGGCCGAGCACCACGGTCATCACCCCGGCCGGGGCCGGGATCGCCTCCAGGTTGACCAGCGCCTGGCGCAGCGCTTCGCGGGCGAACCGCTCGGGGCGGTCGTCGGCGAACAGTTCGGCATAGCTGTAACGGCCACCGCCGCCGGAATAGCCGGACTCGCGGCGACCGTGCTGCTCGACGATGACCTGCACGTTCAGCCGCACCAGCGGCCGGATGTCGGCCGCGAGCACGCCGTCGCTGCGCGCGATCAGCACCGTGTCCACGCCGCCGGACAGGCTCACCATCACCTGCTGCACGCGCGGGTCGGCGGCGCGCAGGTAACGGTCCAGGCGCTTGAGCACCTCGACCTTGGCTTCGTTGCCCATTCCGTCGATCGGGTCCAGCGCCGGGTACAGCGCGCGACCGTTGCCACGCACCAGCGAGCGGGCCTGCTGCGCCCCGCCCTCGCGTGAGATCGCACGGGCCGACTGCGCCGCCGCCAGCAGTGCGTCACGGTGGATGTCATCGGAGTAGGCAAAGCCGGTCTTTTCACCGGCGATGGCGCGCACGCCAACGCCCTGTTCGATCGAATGGGCACCGTCCTTGACGATGCCATCTTCCACGCTCCAGCTTTCGCGGCGGGCGTGCTGGAAATACAGATCGCCAAAATCGATGCCCGGGCCCAGCAGGGTGCCGAAGGTACGTTCCAGTCCACCGGCATCAAGCCCGGCGGGCAGCAGCAGGCGGTCGTTGGCAAGGGTAAGTGCGTTATCGGTCATGTCATCTATCTGAGGGCGCGGGCCGCTATCGCAACCCGGGCGCGGGAAAGGGGTCAGCGTACCGGGGGCGGCAACGCAACGGGAGCCGCACGTGGCGGCGGGGCATCGTCACGGTCGATCACCTCGACCTTGGGTTCGGCCCAGGGGCCGGTCACCCGGTAGGTCTTGGCCCCGATCGCCCCCAGCGGCTTGCCCAGCACCGCGTTGGCGGCGGCGCCCACGGCGGCGCCCACCGGGCCGCCGGCCACCGCGCCGACCACGGTGAGCAGGTTGCCGGCACGGGGGTTGACGTCGATGGTCTGGTCGAACTGCTGGCGGCGCAGGTCGGTCTGGCCGCGGATGCTGATGTTGGCCGCCGGGCCTTCGATCAGCACCTTGTCGGTGGTGGCCATGCCGTTGGCGAACGCCAGCGCGCCCTCGACCTGGTTGAAGGCAAAGCCCTTGGAGAAGAAGTCGCGGAAATCGAACATCAACCGGCGCGGCAGCTGGGTCACGCTAAGCAGGCCCAGCACACGCCCGGCACCGGGTTCCAGCTCGAGCAACTGGCCGTTGCGCGCATGCACCTGCAGCTGCCCCTGCAGCGCGCCCAGCTGGAAGTCCGACGGACCGCCCTGCCAGCCGGCGTCGAGGCTGAGCTGGCCCTGGCCACCGCGCAGCTGGCCGCCGTAGTCGAGGTTCTGCATCAGGCCGCCCAGGTCCTCGCTTTTCACGTCCACCGAAACCTGGGTGCGCGCAGCGGCACCCATGCCCAGCCAGCGGCCCTGGATGTCGATGGCCTGCTTGGGCGCGCGGAACTGCAGCTGGTCCACGCTCAGGCCATTGCCGAACGGACGCGTGCGCAGCACCGCCTGGCCCAGCTTGGCCTTGCCGAACTGCAGGTCTTCGATGTCCAGCGCCAGCGGCGGAATCTTCGCCGGGTTGGTGTCGTTGGCGCTGGCCTGGACCCGGGCCGGCAGGGTGGCATCGGGCGGCAGCAGGATCGGCGCGCCATCGGAGGGCACCTTGGCCGGCGTCGGCAGCGATTGCCAGTGCACGCGGCTGAGCTTGCCGACGATGGTGCCGCCCTCGGCGTTGGGCACGCTCAGGGTGCCTGCCAGCGAGGGGCCGTCCAGGCGCACCTCCACCGTGGACGGGGTGGGCCGCAGCTGCAGGCGGGTCTGCGCGAACACGCCACCGGCCAGCAGCAGCTGCCCGACCTGTACATCCACCTGGCGCAACGGCATGGCGTCCTTGCCGTCGTCGCCATCGGGCGTGCGTGCCAGGCCGATCCATTCCAGAGCATCCAGCGAACCGCTGCGGCCATTGACCGCCAGCCCACTGGCCGGCGGGTCGCGGTCGACCCGGTCGCTGCCCAGCGTCACCTGCACGCCGGTCTGGTTGTTATGGGTGCGCGCGGCCAGGGCCAGGCGCTGGCCGAACGCCACGTCCACGCGCCCGCTGCCCATCGGCAGCTGGGCGTTGACCGTGGTCGCCAACGGCACGCCCGGGTCCTTGTCCAGCGGCGCTGGCAGGTCCAGGCGGGTGCCGACCAGGTCCGAGCGCAGGGTCAGCAGGGTCGGCGGTTCGGTCTTCGCCCCGGCCGCGACCTTGGGCAGGGTCACCCCGATCGTCCAGCGCGAGTTGCCGGCGATGTAGGGCTTGAGCCAGTTCAACTCGGGCGCGCGATCCAGCAAGGTGCCGGCATCCAGTGACGCAGTGAGTTCGGATTCAAAGGCCTGCTGCGGGTCGCGTACGAAGCCCCCGGCGCGCAGGCTGAGCAGCCCGTCCTGGCCGAGGTGGCGCACGTTGAGCCCTTCGGCACCGAAGCCGTCGCGGCTGTAGCGGGCCTGGCCGCGCATGGCGTCGAAGGCCAGCGCGAAGCGTTTTTCGGTCAGGGCCACGCCCTGCAGATCGACCGTGCCCAGCATGTGGCCCGGGCCCTGGTCGGGATGCAGCGGCTGCAGCAGGTCATAGCTGACCTTGGCCGGGCCCTTGGCGGTGAGATTGTCCAGGGTCTCGGCATAGGTGAGGTGCAGCGGGCTCTGCTTGAGCATCGCCAGCAGCGCACCGGTCTCGGTCTGGGTGGTGGCCTTTACGTACAGCGGGGTTTCGCCGAAATCGACAATGCCGGCATCGAAGTGGTTGACCGCCACGCCGGCCAGGTCGCCGCCGCCGTGCAGTTCGAACCCGGGCCCGATGAAGGCGATATCGGCATCCACCTTGCCCATGGCCGGCCAGTCGTGCTGGAAGCGGATGGTGCCGTTGCTGATATGCCCGGTGGCCTCGAAGCGGCCGTTGTTGCGGTCGAACGGCCAGTCGTCGAGGTCGCCGCTGACCAGGCCCACGCCGTTGCGGACCTGCCCGGCCACCAGCGCGGCATCCAGCCAGTCGGTGGCCCCCTTGCTCATCTTGGAGTGGATCCAGAAGCGCTTGGCCACGGTCATCGGCACGTCGTCGATGCGCGCGGCCAGCTGCAGCCACGGCCGGGTGCCGTCGCCCTGGAACCAGACACTGCCACGCACGTCGGCGGCGTAGTCGGTGCCCTGCACGCGCAGTGCCGGGGTGCCGAAGCGCCAGCCGCCGGCTTCGTCACGCCAGCCGACCAGCTGCCCGGCCAGGCGCACGTCGTGGCGCTGGCCGAAGCCGCTGGGCCAGTCGAAGTGCATCACCCGGTTCGGCTGCAGGTCCAGCTGGAAACCGTCGGCGTCGGCGCTGAAGCGCCCGCCCACGCCACTCAGCCCGGGCGCGTGCCCGGACGGTGCGAAACCAACGTCGGCCAGTTCGCCCTGGATCGACACCGGGCCGCCGCGTTCGGCGGCGATCCGCACCTGGGTCATGCGCGCATGCGGCGCGGCGTGCTGCAGCCACTCGCGCAGACCCGGTTCGATGCGGTCGCTGAGCGCCAGCCCGCGCAGCAGCGCGGTGGCATCGATGTTGTCGCCGGCCAGGGCCATGTGCTGGCCCCCGGCCAGCAGCACCCCGTCCAGGCGCTGCACCGCGTTGCTGCCGGCCAGGCCGATGCGCAGCCGCGGCGCGTCGGCGCGCCAGCCGCCGGTCACCCAGCGCCAGCGCGCGCGCAGCTCCAGGGTGTCCAGTTGCAGCTGCGGGCGCTTGCCATCGGCCAGCGGGGCACCGCGCAGCAACAGGCCCTGCAGGTTGGCATCGGCGGTGACCATCACCGGGCGGTGGTCGCGCAGGTCCACCCAGGCATTGAGCTCCCCGGTGCCCTGCTGCAGCGACACCCCGGCGAACTGCAGCAGGTGCGACCAGGCACGGAAATCGGCCGGATCGGCCGACAGCCAGGCCTGGCCATCGCCCTTGGTGCGCTCGAAATCCACAACCGCGGTCAGCGGCTGACCGTCCAGGTCGGCCCAGGCACGTGCGCCCACGCGCAACCGCTGGCCGTTCACGCGCAGACGCAGGTCGATGCGGGGCAGCTCGGCCTGCAGGTTCAAGGACGGAGCATCCACCCGCAGGCGGCCACCGATCACCTGCAGTTCGCCCAACCGCCGCAGCGCATCGAGTGGATCGCCACTGCCCGACTGCGGCATCCCGCGCACCGACCAGCGGCCATCGTCGGCCCGCTGCAGCACCAGGGCCAGGCCGCGCAGGCGCAGCTCGGTCAGCGAGTGGCCCGGCAGCAGCCCGGCATACATGGACACCAGCACCTCGGCCTCGCCGATGGCGATGCCCTGCCCTTTGCCGATCCGCAGGCCCTTTAGTTGCAGCAGCGGCCCGCGCCGGGTCCAGGTCGTATCCAGATGCTCGAAGCGCACCGGCTGACCGGCACGCGCGCTCAGCCAGGCCGCCACCTTGTCGGGGTGGCGCTCGGCGAACGGCAACACTTGACTGACGGTGCCCACCAGCACCGCCACGCACACCAGCACGATCGCCAATGCATACACGGCATGGCGGCGAATCCTTCGCAGTCGCAGTCGGAGCGGCGTGCTCATCGCAACGCGAAGGCACCGGCGCGCACGCGCGCCAGTGGGCGGGAATCAGAGCAACACAACATCGAACTGCTCCTGCAGGTACTGCTCGTCGGCCTGGAAGCGGATCGACTTGCCAAGGAATTCCTCCAACTCGGCCACGGCCGTGGATTCCTCATCGGTGATGCGCGCCACCACCTTGGACGAGGCGATCACCAGCAGGCGGGCCGCATCGAACTGGCGCACCGCACGGGTGATTTCGCGGAAGATCTCGTAAGTGACCGTTTCGGCGGTCTTGATCGACCCGCGCCCGCTGCACTCCGGGCACGGCTCGGACAGCTGCCGCTCCAGGCTTTCCACGGTGCGCTTGCGGGTCATTTCGACCAGCCCCAGCGGCGAGAAATCGTAGACGGTGGTCTTGGCATGGTCGCGCGCCAGGGCCTTTTCCAGGGTGCGCAGCACCTGGCGGCGGTGCTCGGCGTCATCCATGTCGATGAAGTCGATGATGATGATGCCGCCCAGGTTGCGCAGCCGCAGCTGGCGGGCCACCGCCTGCGCCGCTTCCAGGTTGGTGCGGAATACCGTCTCTTCCAGGTTGCGCTGGCCCAGGAACGACCCGGTGTTGACGTCGATGGTGGTCATCGCCTCGGTCTGGTCGATCACCAGGTAACCACCGGACTTGAGCGGCACCTGCTTGTCCAGCGCGCGGCCGATCTCGTCCTCGACCCCGAACATGTCGAAGATCGGGCGGTCGCCACTGTACAGCTCGATCTTCTCGGCCAGCACCGGCATGTACTTGGCCACGAACGCCTGCAGCTGGGTGAAGGTCTCCTTGGAGTCCACCTTCACCTTGTCCACGTCCTTGCGGATCAGGTCGCGCACCGAGCGCAGCGGCAGGCTGAGGTCTTCGTAGATCACGCTGAGCGGGGCGGCATCGCGGCCACGCCGCTCGACCACGTTCCAGACCCGCGACAGGTAGGCCACGTCCTCGGCGATGGCTTCGGCCGGCTGGCCTTCGGCGTTGGTGCGCACGATATAGCCGTAGCCGCCGTGCTGGGCCGACAGTTCGGTAACCAGCGACTTCAGGCGCGCGCGCTCGGCCTCGTCCTCGATCCGCGCCGAGACCCCGACCACCTTGGACTGCGGCAGCAGCACCATGTAGCGCGAGGGAATGCTGATCTGGGTGGTGAGGCGTGCGCCCTTCGTGCCGATCGGGTCCTTGACCACCTGCACCACGATGTCCTGGCCGTCGCGCAGCAGCTCCACGATCGGCACCGACGACGGCGGCGGCAACGTGGTGCCCTCGGTATCCGGGCTGGCCACCGGGGCCGGGCGGATCACATCGTTGGCGTGCAGGAACGCGGCGCGCTCCAGGCCCACTTCGACGAAAGCCGCCTGCATGCCCGGCATCACCCGCTGCACCTTGCCCTTGTAGATGTTGCCCACCACCCCGCGGCGCCAGCCACGTTCGATGTGCAGCTCCTGCAGCATGCCGTTCTCGATGACGGCCACGCGGGTTTCGCGCGGGGTGACATTGACCAGGATTTCTTCAGACATGGGCGACACCCTCCGTTGGCGTGGTGAAAGCAGCGGGCGAAACGCCAAACGCCTGCAGCAACTGCTCGGTCTGTTGCAGGGGCAATCCCATCACACCCGAATAGCTTCCCGCCAGATGGCGGATGTAACGTTCGGCGCCGCCCTGGATGGCGTACGCCCCGGCCTTGCCCATCGGCTCGCCGCTGGCCACGTAGGCGGCGATGGCGGCCTGCCCGATCTCGATGAAACTCACCTCCGACACCACCAGCACACTGTCCTGGCGGCCGTGGGCCACCACCGCCACCGCGGTCATCACCTGGTGGGTGCGCCCGGACAGGGCGGCCAGCATGGCGGCAGCGTCCTCGGCATCGACCGGCTTGCCGAACACCCGTCCGTCCAGCACCACTTCGGTGTCCGAGCCGATCACCACCGCGTCGGCATCGGCGGCCACCAGGGCAAGCCCGGCCCGCGCCTTGTCGGCGGCCACGCGCTGCACGTAGCCAAGCGCCGACTCACCGGCGGCACGGACTTCAGGCACCTCAAGGTCCAGCGCACGGAACGGTCGGTCCAGGCGCGTCAACAGTTGGGTACGTCGGGGGGAACGGGAGGCAAGATAAAGCATCTTGGAAGCATAACCTGCGGCCCGTGTGTGAATCGAAAGCAACCGCACCCAATCGCCTCTCAACCCCGGAAAAGCTCACGGAGCGTTCATCGCCCCGACACCAACCTCAACGCCTTCACAAGGAGATGTACATGCGCCGCCCATCCCTGTCCCCGCTGCTGCTCGCCCTGTCCCTTGCCCTGGGAACCTCGATGACCGCCCACGCCCAGACCTCGCCCGCCGTTGCCGTCGCCGCCGACAGCACCCTGCTCAACATCTCGGCCAATGCCGAAGCCAAGCGCGTGCCGGACGTGGCCACGCTGTCGGCCGGTGTGGTCACCCAGGCCGTCGATGGCAACAGCGCGATGCGCCAGAACGCCGAGCAGATGGTCAAGGTGCTGGCCGCGATCAAGGCGGCCGGCATTGCCGAACGTGACGTGCAGACCAGCGGGGTCAACCTCAGCCCGCAGTACCGCTACGTGGAGAACGAGCCGCCGAAGATCACCGGCTACCAGGCCAGCAACACGGTCAGCCTGAAGGTGCGCGACATTGCCAAGCTGGGCAAGGTGCTGGACGCGCTGGCCGCCCAGGGCGCCAACCAGATCAACGGCCCGCAGTTCGAGATCGACCAGCCCGAACCGGTGTATGACGAAGCCCGCCTGGCCGCGCTGAAGAAGGCCCAGGCCCGCGCCGAGACCTACGCCAAGTCGCTGGGCCTGCGCGTGCGCCGCATCGTGAGCATCTCCGAGAACGGCGGCGGCAACTTCCGCCCGGTGATGATGCGCGCGGCCGCCGCGCCGATGGCCGCCGATGTCTCCACCCCGGTCTCGCCCGGCGAGTCGTCGGTGTCGGTGAACCTGGACGTGGTGTTCGACCTGGGCCGTTGACAAAAGCGGACCATGGGGAGAGCGGACCAACGGTCCGCTCCCACATGACATGCGATGACGGCGCCTGCGGGCGCCGTCATGCGTTCCGGGCCCGGTTCCTGAGCGCCAGCCAAACACCGACATGCCCCCTGACTTCCGGGCCGAGTCCCGCTCCGGTATTGCTGTCATTGCGCGGCCCCGCCTTCTGCGTCCTGCAACCCCACCGGCCGCGCCCGCACGTTTGATGTTCCCGCACATCTGGCAAGGAGAGTGGAGCATGGTCCGTACCCAACCCCGCGTAGTGCCGCTGCAGATCGAGGTTTCCCGCGTGCTCGGCTGGAGCACCGCCCTGGCCCTGCACGTGCTGGCGTTGATGCTGTTGCTGATCCCCGCGGCCTACGTGGCCGCGCCCCTGCCACGTGAACGCATGCAGATACGGATGCTGGTGCCGCCCGAGCCCATGCCGCCGGTGCCGGTGCCGACCGAGCCGGACACCCCCAGCCTGGTGCAGCCGCGCACCGTGCCCAAGCCGCAGGTGGCCCCGCTGCCGCCGCCGACCGCCAGCGCCGACGACGCCCTGGCGGTGGCCCCACTGCCGGCCAGCGAACCCCAGGCCCCGGTCCTGGCCCCCAGCGTGCCGGCGCCGGCTGCCGGCGGCGCCGGGGCGCAGCTGCAGTACCGCAGCGCGCCGCCACCGGCCTACCCGATCGCCGCCCTGCGCAACCACGAACAGGGCACGGTGCTGCTGCGGGTGCGGGTGGAGGCCGATGGCCGGGCGTCCAGTGTGGTGATCGAGCGCAGCAGCGGCTCCCGGGCGCTGGACAACGCCGCGCGCCAGCAGGTGCTGCGCCAGTGGCGGTTCGTGCCGGCCATGGTGGACGGCCAGCAGGTGCCGGCCGATGGCCTGGTGCCGGTGAGCTTCAGCCTGCCGGACTGAGGCCGCAGTGACGTAATAGGCGCGGGGGACCGGCCACGGCCTCCCCGCGCCCTTGGTCGCCGACGGACGGCGACCCGAATTAAGCAATTTTTCACGGCTTCGTCACCCTCCGGAAACCTAGATTGTCGCGGTCGTCACTCATTTTCAGTGTCGATCCATCGTCATTGTTGGTTTTCCCAGTCAGGAGAGAAGCTGTGAAACACCCGGTCCAACGGCTCAACAGCAGCCGCAATAGCCTCGCCCAATCCATTTCCACCGTACTCGCCAGCAGCACCCTGTTGCTGGTCGGAGCGCTGGCATCCTCTTCCGCGTTCGCGCAGGAACAGGCCACCAACCTTGACCGGATCACCGTCACCGGGTCCAACATCCCGCGTACGAACACCGAAACCCCCTCGCCGGTCCAGGTGATCACCCGCCAGGAGATCGACCGCACCGGCAAGACCACGGTTGCCGAATACCTGCAGACCCTGACCGCCGACGGCTCCGGCTCGATTCCCAAGACCTTCGGCAACGGCTTCGCCGGTGGCGGCGCGGGCATTTCGCTGCGCGGCCTTGGCGCCGGTTCGACGCTGGTGCTGTTGAACGGCCGCCGCATGGCCACCTATGGCCTGGCCGATGACGGCCAGAAGGTCTTCACCGACCTGAGCACCATTCCGCTGGATGCGGTTGAGCGTATCGACGTCCTCAAGGACGGCGCCTCGGCCATCTATGGGTCGGACGCGATCGCCGGCGTGGTCAACATCATCCTGCGCAGCGACTTCCAGGGCGCCATCCTGCGTGGCTCCTACGGCACCTCCGGCGACGGCGACGGCAATGCCAAGAAGGCCACGCTGACCGCCGGCACCGGCGACCTCAACAGCGATGGCTGGAATGCGTTCTTCAGCCTGGACGTGGGCAAGACCGACGCGATCAAGATCAGCGACCGCAAGAACCGCAAGTGGATCGGCACCGGCGACACCCGCCCGTGGGGCTACGCGGCCACTGACGCCCAGTTCCTCGGCGGCGCCTTCCTCAACGGCGGCACGGGCGGCGGCACGGGCCCGAACGGCTCGGTGTTCGACGCCACCGGCCACCTGGTTGCGCTGCCGGGCTGCGCCGGCCTGACCACCATCCCGGGCCAGACCGACGCCACCGCACAGGCGCAGGGCTGCCTGTGGGATCCGAACCAGCAGTACCGTGACCTGACCCCGGAAGAGAAGTACGTGAACGTGTTCGGCCGCGCCAGCTTCGCCTTCGGCGAAGGCGGCGAGGTGTACACCGAAATCGGCTACTCCAAGAAGGACACCACCTTCACCAACACCCCGTCGGGCGTGTCGGGCGGCTGGGGCTACCCCGGCGGTCCGGTCAACGCCAACAGCGGCGCTGGCGCCACCGTGCTTGGCCCGGGCCACCCGGACCTGCCGCCGGCACTGTCGGCCACCGGTGCCCGCCTGCGCTACTCGGCGTGGGACGTGGGCCCGCGCGTGACCAACAACACCAACGAGTTCAATCGTTTGCTGGTCGGCGTGAAGGGCAACTGGGGCGAGTGGAGCTATGACACCGCCTACCTGCATTCGGGTACCGACCTGACCAACAAGCGCACCGGCTTCCTGCGTTACAGCGCCGTGCGTTGCGCGCTGGGCAATGCAGCCTGCCCGGGTGGCGTGTGGCGTATCGGTGACAATGCCGGCCTGAACTCGCAGGCGCTGTACGACTACATCTCGCCGGACATCAGCGCCCGCGCCAAGTCCAGCCTGGACATGTTCGACTTCACCGTGTCGCGCAGCCTGATGGACCTCAAGGGCGGCCCGCTGGGCCTGGCGCTGGGTACCGAGTGGCGCAAGACCAGCAACAGCCTGACCCCGCAGACCTACACCGACCAGGGTGACATCATCGGCCTGGGTTACTCGGCCTATGACGGCACGCAGAACGTGTACGCCGGCTACGCCGAACTGTCGGCCCCGGTGCTGGAGCAGTTGGAACTGAGCGCCGCGCTGCGTTATGACAAGTACGAAAGCGGTGAAGGCAAGGCCACGCCGAAGCTGGGCGTGAAGTGGAGCCCGGTCGACTGGCTGGCGCTGCGTGCCAGCTATGCCGAAGGCTTCCGCGCCCCGAACCCGGCCGAAAACGGTGACGGTGGCCTGGCCGCCTTCTCCAACGCGGTCGATCCGGTCCGCTGCGGCATCACCGGCGCAACCGCCGACTGCCAGGCCCGCCAGGTGGCGATCATCACCCGTCCGAACCCGAACCTGAAGCCGGAAGAGTCCAAGAGCTACTCGGTCGGCATCGTGATGCAGCCCACCTCGACCACCTCGCTGACGGTGGATGCATGGGAGATCAAGCGCACCAACGAAATCGCCCCGGGCGACACCGACGATGCGATTGCGGCTGGCAACGTGCTGCGTGACAGCAACAACCTCAATGGCGTGCCCAACAGCGGTACGATCCTTGCGGTCAACACCGACTACGTCAACGCCACCTCCTCGCGGGTGCGCGGTATCGACACCGATATCCGCCAGACCTTCGATATCGGCCCGGGCCAGCTGGAGATGGATCTGCAGTGGAGCCATGTGCTCAAGTTCGAGCGCACCAGCGGCACCACCACCGATGACTACGCGGGCACGCACGGCAACTGCGACGTGACCAACTGCATCGGCACGCCGAAGGACCGCATCAACTTCGGCACCACCTGGAAGCAGGGTGTGTGGAGCGTGAGCGGCGTGGCCAACTACATCTCCAAGATGGACAACATCGACAAGCGCGGTGGTTCCTACCAGGCCTTCTATGCCGACGAGACGCCGGTGACGAAGATCTCCTCGTTCACCACCTTCGACCTGTCCGGCCGTTGGAACGTCACCGAAGCCTTCGAGCTGAACGCCTCGGTGCAGAACGTGTTCGACCGCATTGCGCCGCTGGATCCGACCACCTACGGCGCGGTCAACTACAACCCGCTGCACTTCAGCGGTGCGATCGGCCGTTACTTCACCGTGGGGGCCAAGTACACCTTCAACTGATGTAACCGCACGTGCGGAACGAAAAGCCCGGGCATTGCCCGGGCTTTTTTTGTGGCGGCGGCGGAGGTTTCGATCATTGCCGCGCGTTGTGTGGCCAGCCGACCAACGGTCGGCTCTACCCCCGTGCGGGCAAAAAAAAGCCTCGCATCGCTGCGAGGCTTTTCAAAACTTGGCGCCCGAAGTTGGACTCGAACCAACGACCCCCTGATTAACAGTCAAGTGCTCTAACCGGCTGAGCTATTCGGGCGGGGTGCGCATTGTAGCCCGTTTTTCACAGGATGTAACCCGTTTTCGCAGGTTTTCTTCAAGCCCGTTGTCAGGCGCGATGGTACGGGTGGTTGGCCAGCATCGCCGCCGCGCGATACAGCTGTTCGGCCACCACCAGGCGCACCAGCATGTGCGGCAACGTCAACGGACCAATCGACCATTTCTCATCGGCGAGCGCGGACACTTCGGCCGAGTGGCCCTCAGGGCCACCGATCAGGAAGGCCATGTCCCGGCCCTGTCCGCGCCAATGCTCCAGGCGCTGCGCCAGCTGCTCGGAACTGAGCTGGCGACCCGGCACATCTAGCGCCACCACGTAGGCATTCTTCGGCAGCGCGGCAATCACCCGCTTGCCTTCATCGTCGGTGGCCCGGCGCGCGTCGCGGCCCTTGCCGCGCAGGCCCGGCTCGATCTCCACCAGCTCGAAGGGCAACCAGTGCGACAGACGCTTCTGATATTCGGCAAAGCCCTGCGCCACCCAGGCGGGGGCGCGTTCGCCGGTGGCAATCAGCCTGGCTTTCATCTGCAGTCTCCCGGCATCGGCGGCGATGCCGTTGAAATGACAACGGCGCCATCGGCGCCGTCATCGTGTCCGCTACGCAATGCTTCAGCGTGCGCCGTGGCCGTACTCGTCGCCTTCTTCGGCGTCGTCGTCCAGCAGGCTCGGCGGCTGGTCGCCGACCGTCCACAGGCGCTCCAGCGCGTAGAACTCGCGCACGCGCGGCAGCATCACGTGCACCACCACGTCGCCCAGGTCGACCAGGACCCACTCGGCTTCGCGCTCGCCTTCCACGCCCAGCGGCATCACGCCCAGGGCCTTGGCGAACTTGACGACCTCATCGGCGATCGACTTCACGTGGCGGCTGGAGGTGCCCGAGGCGATCACCATGTAATCGGCGACGCTGGACTTGCCGATCACATCGATTTCGACAAGATCCTTGGCCTTCAGTTCTTCGGTGGCCTTGCGCACGCACTCCAGCAGCTGCGCGTTGGAGGGTGCCGGGTTCGGCATCTGGACCTTGATGGTCTGGGGCTGGGCTTGGTTGCTCAAAGCGGGTGAACTCGATAAATGTGGGGCCGATTATACGGGCCCGAGGCCCTGCGCGTATTCACACCCGGCGGGCACCGTACAGGCCACGGTCGGCGATGTAGTCGGCCACGGCCGGCGGCAGCAGGCTGCGCCAGTCTTCGCCGGCGGCGATCCGGGCGCGGACCGCACTGGCCGATTCCTCGCGCAGCGGGGTCTGCAGGCGCAGCAGGCGCCCGGCTGGCGCCCCCAGCAGCGCGCGCTCATGGTCGGCCCAGCGCCCGGCCAGGGCGGCCTCCAGCGCGGGCGGCAGGGCCTGCTCCAACGGGCTGCCCGGGCGGTCGGCGACGATGAAGTGGGCCAGCCCGAACAGGGCCTCCCAGTCATGCCAGCCGGTCAGGCCCAGCAGGCTGTCGGCGCCCACCAGCCAGGCCAGGGGCTGATGGGCGCCCAGCTCGGCGCGCAGCTCGCGCAGGGTGTCCACCGTATAGGACGGCACGCCGGGCTGGCGCGCGGACCGTTCCAGCTCACGCAGGTCGAGCAGCAGGCCCGGTTCGTCGCCGATCGCCAATGCCAGCATGTGTGCCCGCTGCCCGGCATCGGCGCCCGGCGCGGTCCGGTGCGGCGGGTCGGCCGCCGGCAGCAGGCGCACCGCCACCTGCAACTGGTCGCGCGCCGCGCGCGCGATCGCCAGGTGGCCCAGGTGCACAGGATCGAAGGTGCCGCCGTAATGAATGCGCAGGCCCATGCCGCTCAGGCGCGGGCCAGCAGGCGCACGGCGCGGGCTTCGGCCACGGCCAGCAGCAGGCGTTCCAGCCCCAGCCACGGGTCGCCGTCGGCACGGCCCTTGGCCATGCGGTCAACCAGCCCGGCCTCGGCCACGAAACGCTCCCAGCGCTTGGGTTCGGGATGCCGCTGCAGGGCGCGCTTGAACGGCGCCTGCCGCGATTCCCAGATCCCGCGGCTCTTCATCTCGGCGGCCAGGTTGCCGCCCCGGGCCTGCACGCGGGCGAGCCCGGCGGTGGACAGCAGTTCGCGGATGACCATCGGGGTCAGCGCCGCCACCGCTTCGCCTTCGCCCCGCAGCCCGGCCAGCATGCGCAGCACCGCCACCGGCTGCCCCGAGAACGTGGCCTCCAGCAGGCGGAACACGTCATAGCGGGCGGCGTCGGCCACCAGCGATTCCATGGTGTCCACGTCCAGGGTCTGCCCGGCAGCCAGCAGGGCCAGCTTATCGATCTCCTGCGCGGCCGCCAGCAGGTTGCCTTCCACGCGCTCGGCCAAACGCTGCACGGCGGCCGGCTCGGCGCGCAGGCCCTTGCTGCGCAGGCGGCGTTCAATCCAGTCCGGCAGCTCGTGCGGCTTGATCGCCCAGGCCACCGACAGCACGCCGACGCGATTGACCGCCTCGGCCCACTTGCCCTGGTGGGCCTTGCTCCATTCGTTGCAGGTGATCAGCAGGATCACGTCCGGCGCGGGATTCGCACAGAACTGGCTGATGACTTCGGCGCCGTCCTTGCCCGGCTTGCCGCTGGGCAGGCGCAGTTCCATCAACCGCCGTGGGCTGAACAGGCTGGGCGCATTGAAGCTGGCCTCGACCTGGTGCCAATCGAACTCGCGGCCATCCGCGTCGAAGACCTCGCGCTCGTCGATGCCGTCGGCGCGGGCGCGGGCGCGCACCGCGTCGGCCGCTTCCAGCACGCGCAGGGTTTCCGGGCCGGCGATCAGATAGACCGGGGCCAATCCCTGGCTGGCCGGTTGGCTGGCCAATTGTTCGGGTCGCAGTTCCATCCTGGCGCCGGTCCGGAGGGACCGGTCAGTGCCCCGGGATCGGAGCAGCCGGGGCCGCCGGCGGCGGCACCGCCGGTTCCACCGGCACGCTGTCCGGGGGGGCCGGCTTGGCCGGAACGCGGCCTTCCATCTCGGCGCGCACCACGCTGTCGATGCGGCGCATGATCGAGGCCGACATCTCACGACGCAGTTCGTCGGCGAGGATCTCGCGCTCGGTGGTGGTACCGGTGGCGTCGGTGGGCGGGGACACGTAGTCGCGCGACAGCTCGATCACCTGCTGCGGCACCAGCTCGCTGCCATCCTCACGCAGGAACTTGAAGATCACCGCGTAGCGCAGGCTGTATTCCTGGGCACGGCCCTGGGCATCGATGGCAATGGGCAGATCGCCCCAGCGCTCGGACAGCACCTGCAGCTGGGCCGCCTTGCCGGTGTCGTCCGACGCGGCGATCTGCGCCCCCGACGACTGCAGCCCTCGGCGCAGCAGCTTGGCCAGTTCGCTGTACGGCGCGGTGGACACCACCTTCACCGCGGCGGTATCGGCCGGCAGCATCAGCTTGTTGCGCAGGTGGAAACCGCAGCCGGCAAGGGACGCGGTCAGGACAAGGGCAAGCAGGAATCGGGTCATGGGCACAGTCTGGGGGAGCCGGGCGGGCGCGGCAACAGGCATTGAAGATGCCCGATGCCGCGTGAACGTAGCACGTAGAGCGGGGCTCTGCCCCGCTTCACGATAGCCGGGTAGAACCCGGCTCTACGCGGGTACTGCAGCCGGGTAGAACCCGGCTCTACGTGGGTGCTGCAGCCGGGTAGAACCCGGCTCTACGTGGGTGCTGCAGCCGGGTAGAACCCGGCTCTACGCGGGTGCTGCAGCCGGGTAGAACCCGGCTCTACGCGGGATCAGGCGGCCACGATGTTCACGATCTTGCCGGGCACGATGATGATCTTGCGCACCGTCAGCCCGTCCAGGAACTTGGCCGCGTTCGGTTCGGCCAGGCCCAGCGCTTCGATCTGGTCGCGCGGCGCATCGGCGGCCACCTCGATGGTGCCCCGCAGCTTGCCGTTGACCTGCACCGCCAGGGTGACGGCATCGCGCACCAGCGCACTGCTGTCGGCCTGCGGGAACGCCTGGTCTTCCAGCAGCGTCTCGCCGTGGCCCAGCACCTGCCACAGCGCGTGGCTGGCATGCGGGGTGATCGGGTTGAGCAGCAGCACGGTGGCCTGCAACGCTTCCTGGCGGACCGCACGGCCCTGCCCGCTTGCGTCGTCGAACTTGGCCAGCGCGTTCATCAGCTCCATCACCGCGGCAATGGCGGTGTTGAAGCTGTGGCGGCGGCCATAGTCGTCGCCCACCTTGCCGATGGTTTCGTGGGTCTTGCGGCGCAGCACCTTCTGCTCGGCATTCAGCGCGGCCACGTCCAGCGCCGGTGCCGGGCCTTCGGCGGCGTGCTTCTGCACCTGCGTCCACAAGCGGCGCAGGAACCGCGCCATGCCATCGACGCCGGCCTCGTTCCACTCCAGCGACTGCTCCGGCGGCGCGGCGAACATCGAGAACAGGCGCACCGTGTCGGCGCCGTACTTGCTCACCATCACCTGCGGGTCCACGCCGTTGTTCTTGGACTTGGACATCTTTTCGGTGCCGCCGATCACCACCGGCTGGCCGTCGGCGATCAGGGTGGCGCCGGTGATGCGGCCGCGCTCGTCGCGCTGCACGTCCACGTCGGCCGGGTTGATCCAGTCCTTGGAGCCATCCGGGTTCGGGCGGTAGTAGGTCTCGGCGATCACCATGCCCTGGCACAGCAGGTTCTGCGCCGGTTCGTTGCTGTCCACCATGCGCGCATCACGCAGCAGCTTGTGGAAGAAACGGAAGTACATCAGGTGCAGGATCGCGTGCTCGATGCCACCGATGTACTGGTCCACCGGCAGCCAGTAGTTGCCGCGCTTGTCCACTGCGTCGCGGGCACCGGGCGAGGTGTAGCGCGCGTAGTACCAGCTGGACTCCATGAAGGTGTCGAAGGTGTCGGTTTCGCGTTCGGCCGCGCCGCCGCAGTCCGGGCAGGTGGTCTTGCGCCATTCCGGATCGGCCTTGATCGGCGAACCGGTGCCGACGAAGTTGACGTTCTCGGGCAGCACCACCGGCAGCTGTTCTTCGGGCACCGGCAACGCGCCGCACTTTGGGCAGTAGATCACCGGGATCGGGCAGCCCCAGTAGCGCTGGCGGCTCACGCCCCAGTCGCGCAGGCGGTAGTTGACGCGGCGCTGGCCCTGGGCCTTGCGCTCGAACCGTTCGGCCAGCGCCTCGAAGGCGCCCTGGAAATCCAGGCCGTCGAACTCGTCGGAGTTGACCAGCTCGGTCTCGCGGGTCTTGTCGCCGTACCAGTCCTGCCAACGCGTGGCGTCGTACGCGCTTTCTTCCTTGCGCAGCGCCTTCAGTGCGATGACCTGGCGGATCGGCAGCGCGTACTTGGTGGCGAATTCGAAGTCGCGCTGGTCGTGGCCCGGCACGGCCATCACCGCGCCGGTGCCGTAGCCCATCAGCACGAAGTTGGCCACCCACACCGGCACCTGGGCGCCGGTAACCGGATGCACGGCGCGCAGGCCGGTATCCATGCCGCGCTTTTCCTGGGTTTCCAGTTCGGCTTCGGACACGCCGCCCTGCTTCATCTCGGCCAGCAGCGCGGCCAGGGCCGGGTTGGACTTGGCCGCGTGCTGGGCCAGCGGGTGTTCGCCGGCGATCGACACGAAGGTCACGCCCATCACCGTGTCCGGACGGGTGGTGAACACGCGCAGCGAATCCAGCGCGCTGCCGTCGGCGTCGCGCACGTCGAACTGGATTTCCAGCCCTTCGGAGCGGCCGATCCAGTTGCGCTGCATGGTCTTGACCGAATCGGGCCAGCCCGGCAGTTCATCCAGGCCGTCCAGCAGTTCCTGGGCGTAATCGGTGATGCGCAGGAACCACTGCGGGATCTCGCGCTTTTCCACCAGCGCGCCGGAACGCCAGCCGCGGCCGTCGATGACCTGCTCGTTGGCCAGCACGGTCTGGTCGATCGGGTCCCAGTTCACCACCGCATTGCGGCGGTAGGCCAGGCCCTTGCGCATCAGCCGGGTGAACATGCGCTGCTCGTGCACGTAGTACTCCGGTGTGCAGGTGGCGAACTCGCGCGACCAGTCCACCGCATAGCCCATGGCCTTGAACTGGCCCCGCATGTGCTCGATGTTGGCGTAGGTCCACTTGGCCGGCGCGGTCTTGTTCTTGATCGCCGCATTCTCGGCCGGCAGGCCGAAGGCATCCCAGCCCATCGGCTGCAGCACGTTGTGCCCGGTCATCCGCTTGTAGCGGCTGATCACGTCACCGATCGTGTAGTTGCGCACGTGGCCCATGTGCAGCGCCCCGGACGGGTACGGCAGCATCGAGAGGCAGTAGTACTTCGGCTTGTCCGAAGTCTCGCTCACCTCGAAGGCACGGGTGGCATCCCAGAACTTCTGGGCGGCGGATTCAACCTGCTGCGGATCGTAAACGTTGGGTTCGACGCTGGTCATGGAAACGCTAGTGCGGCGGCAAAGCGGGACAGGGTACCGCAGTGCGGCATGGGGCTCCAATCGAGCCCACCTACCCCGGCCTACAAAGCCCTCATCCTGTTGAATCGCCAAGGGTTTTCCCCAGGCGACCGATTCCGCTCAGCGCCGACGATGCGCCAAGGGCAGCGCCGCTACCAGCCACACCACCCAGACGGCGAAGGCCAGCCGCTGCGCCAGCGGTGCCGGCATCCACGCCTGCAGCACGAACGCGGCCAACACCATGCCCACGGCGCAGCCCAGGTGCAGCAGCGCCTGCGCGCGCCAGCCCGTCACGCGCAGCGCGCCCAGCCCATACAGGAGCGTGCCCGGCACGAATGCCAGCACCCACACCATCCACGCACTGGCATGGAACTGGCTGGCCGGGCTTTCAATATCGCTGGCGTCCAGCGGCAGCAGCCCCATCGCGGCGAAGCCGGCTCCCGCCAGCACCAGCAGCTGCACGCCCACGCGCAGCGTCCAGGGCGCCGTGCGCGGCACCCGCAGCAGCAGGCGCAGCGCCACCGCGCAGGCCAGCACCCCCGGCAGCACCAGCCCCAACCAACTGAACGCCTGCGCATGCGGCACCCCGGTGGCGCCGAGCAGTGCCACCGGATGCGACAGCGCGCGGTACCCGGGCAGCGCCGCACCGAAGCCGATAACCGCCACCACGAACGCAAGTGCGGCCAGCGCGCCGATGCCGCGATCAATACGGGGCGAAATGTGCATGAAGGTCTGCCTGGGCCAAAGAGGACGCCACGCATTGTCACCGGTTTGCGCCGATCCCGGGCGCCGGGGTTGCGTCCCGCAACCTGCGCACCCATACACTGCGTACATCTTTAATCGTTGATTGCCGACCATGAGCGAATTGCCGCACGTCTTCGACGCCACCACCGCCACCTTCGAAACCGAGGTCCTGCAGAAGTCCCTGCAGACGCCGGTGCTGGTCGATTTCTGGGCCAGCTGGTGCGAGCCCTGCAAAACCCTCGGGCCCATGCTGGAAAAGCTGGCCGGTGAGTACCACGGCGCCTTCGAGCTGGCCAAGGTCGACGTGGATGCCGAACAGCAGATCGCAGCGGCCTTCCAGATCCGCTCGGTGCCCACCGTGTTCCTGGTCAAGGGTGGCCAGCTGGTGGACGGCTTCCCCGGTGCGATCCCGGAAGGCCAGCTGCGCGAGTTCCTGGCCCAGCACGGGGTCACGCCTGCCGAGCCGGCCGCTGACGCAGTTTTCGAACCCGAGCCGCTGGACCCGCAGGCCCAGGTCGACGTGCTGCGTGCGGCGATCGCCGCCGAGCCGGACAAGGACGAGCTCAAACTGGACCTGGCGTTGGCCCTGCTGCAGACCGGTGGCACGGCCGAGGCCAGCACGTTGATCGATGCGCTGCCGGCCAACTTGGCCACCGACGACCGTGCGGTGCGTGCCCGTGCGCGCCTGGATTTCGCCAACGCACTGCAGGATGCACCGGCCGCCGAAACGCTGGACGCCCGCATCGCGGCCAATGGCGACGACCTGCAGGCCCGTCACCTGCGCGGCGTGCAGTTGCTGCTGGGCGGCGAGGATGAAGCCGCGCTGGAGCAGTTCCTGGCCATGCTGCGCAGCGACCGCAGCTTCGCCGAGGGCCTGCCGCGCAAGCTGCTGATCGACGCCTTCAAGGTTATCGCCGATGAGGATCTGGTGGGGCGCTATCGCCGCCGGATGGCCTCGCTGCTGTTCTGATCCGGCGCCGGATGCGCCACGTGTTCAGTTAGCCGGGACGAATGCCCCTCGCCCGCATGGAATGTGACGGAAGTCACGTTCAGAAACTCTGCACGGGTCCCGGGCAATAATGCGACCGCGGCGTCCACGACGCCGCGATCCATTCGGGGGGATGAGGTCTGGGCCATGGGGGCCGCACGGCTGAGCCCCGCCCAGCAGGGCCCTGATGACCGTGAGTTCGACCCGTTTGCTTCACCCCTGTTCGCTGCCCGCACGCCTGTTGATGGTGGCAGCCCTGCTGTTCTCCGCATTTCCCTTGCTGGCCCAGGACTGGACCTACCGCGTGCGTCCCGGCGACACCCTGTGGGACCTGGGATCGCGCTACCTGAAACCGTCGGTACCGTGGCAACACCTGCAATCCCACAACCGCGTGAGCGACCCCTACCGGTTGCCGCCGGGCAGCCAGCTGCGCTTCCCGGTGGCGTGGCTGGCGGTGCAGCCTGTCCCGGCCCGGGTGCTGGCCCTGCGCGGGTCCGTGCAGGTTGGCGACGCGACGCACGGCGGCCTGCGCGAGGTGATCGAAGGCCAGCTGCTGACGATCGGCCAGCATCTGGTCACTGGCGCCGATGCCAGCGTCACCCTCGTCTTTGCCGATGATTCGCGGCTGCAGCTGCGCGAAAACTCGCGACTGCGCCTGGACCAGCTCAGTCGCTACGGGCACACCGGCATGGTCGACACCCGCGTGCGCCTGCAACAGGGCCGCACCAGCAACCGGGTAACCCCCGCCACCGGTCCGGCGTCGCGCTACATCATCGATGCGCCAACGGCGACCAGCAGCGTGCGCGGTACCGTGTTCCGGGTCAGTGCCGGCGGTGACGGGCGCAGCGCGGCGACCGAAGTCATCCAAGGCAAGGTGCAGGTTGGCAACGAGCGCGGCCAACGCCTGGTCACCCGCGGCCAGGCCACCCGCAGCACATCGCAGGACACCCGCCCGGGCGAACTGGAGCCATTGCTGCCGGCGCCGTTGCTGGACCCGGCGCAGCTGCGTCTGGACCCGCTGCCCGCGCAGCTGGCGTGGACGGCGGTGGACCGTGCCGCGCACTACCGCGTGGAAGTGGTGCGTGCCGACCAACCCGAGATCCTGCTGTTCGCACAGGACACCCCTGCCACCTCCCTGACCCTGCCAGACCTGGCGCCGGGCGCGCTGCGCGTGCTGGTCCGCGCCGTCAGCGCCGACGACGTGGAAGGTCTCGACGCCGAACACGATTTCGAGGTGCGCGATCAACCGCCGCCCCCGTTGACGGTGCGCCCGGTCAACCAGGAAACCGTCAACAGTGCGCGTCCGCGCTTCCAGTGGAGCCAGGTCGATGGCGCGGCGACCAGCGTGCTGCAGATCGCGCGTGACGCACAGTTCCTTTCGCCCGTGCTGGAACAGCAGAGCACCAGCCCGCACGCACGGGCGGCCGCCGACCTGGCCCCGGGCGCGTACTTCTGGCGTGTGGCCTCGCGCGATGGCAACGGCCACCGCGGACGCTTCGGCCAGCCGGTGGCGCTCACCCTCACCGATACCCCTGTCGACCCTGCCCTGCAGCCACCGCAGGCGGCCAAGGGCCAATTGACGCTGCGCTGGCAGGCCGGTGACGCCGGGCAACGCTACCGCGTGCAGATCGACCGCAAGGGCGATTTCGCGCACCCGTTGCTGGACCGCGAGGTCGACCAGCCGGAGGTCTCGCTCAAGCGGCCCTGGCACGGCACCCTGCACGTACGCGTGCAGTACATCGACGACGACGGTTATGCCGGCACGTTCTCGCCGGCGCAGCAGGTCACGCTGCCCTGCCGCACCTGCTACGGCGCCGGCGGCGGCGCACTGCTGCTGTGGCTGCTGCTGTGACACCACTGGCACTGTCGTGGCCGCAGCGGCTGGCGCTGTCGGTGATGGTGGGCGGCCTGGCCGCCATCGCCAGCCACTTCCAGTGGTTCTGGCAGCAGGACGAGGCGGTTTACGATGCGTATGTCGGGGCATGGGACTACCCGCCCGACCCGCGCCTGCTGATCGTGGCGATCGACGACAACAGCCTGCAGCAGATCGGCCAGTGGCCCTGGCCACGCTCGACCCACGCCCGTTTGCTTGACCGCCTTACCGAGGCGGGCAGCGCGCGGGTGGTGCTGGACCTGATGCTGTCCGAACCGGACCGCCAGGACGCGGCGCAGGACGCGGAGCTGGCGGCAGCGATCCGCCGCAACGGCAAGGTGGTGCTGCCCGTACTGGCCGCCCCGGCCAGCGGCCCGAACATGGCCGAGGAACTGCTGCCGATCCCGCTGATCGCCGCCAACGCGGCCACGCTGGGGCACAGCGATATCGAAGTGGACGCCGACGGCGTGGCACGCGGCCTGTACCTCACCGCCGGGATCGGCTCACCGCACTGGCCCGCGCTCGGGCTGGCGCTGGCCGACGCGCGTGGCCCGCTGCCCGGCCTGCGCGACCCGGACCCGGGACAGTCCTCGCCCTATCAGTGGCGACGCGACCACTACGTCCGGGTGCGCTACGCCGGCCCACCCGAACGGTTCCCGCAGGTGTCCTACGTGGACCTGCTCAACGGCGACGTCGACCCGGCACTGCTGCGTGGGCGGCTGATCCTGGTGGGCATGACCGCCAGCGGCATCGCCCCGCGCCTGCTCACCCCGACCACGCGCGAGCGCTGGATGAGCGGCAGCGAGTACCAAGCCAACGTGGCCTCGATGCTGCTCACCGACAAGGTGATCACCCTGCCCCCGACGCTGTGGCGCGACCTGCTCAGCGGCCTGCTGGTGGCGCTGTGCTGCCTGGGCCTGTCACTGCCCCGCGCATCGGCCAGCGCACTGCTCGCACTGCCGTCCACCCTGCTGCTCAGCTTCGTGCTGCTGCGTGCCGGCAACCTCTGGTTTGCCCCGGCAGCAGCGCTGACCGGCATGCTGGCCGTGATCTGCGCCTGGGTGTTGTGGCGGATCAGCGCGTGGCGCCGCCAGGCCAACAGCGATGCCCTGACCGGGCTGGGCAACCGCCTGCGCTTCGAGCAGACGCTGCAGCAGGAACACGACGCCGGCCGCCGCAGTGGCCGCCCGCTGAGCCTGGTGCTGATCGACGTGGACCACTTCAAACACCATAACGATGTGTACGGCCACCAGGCCGGCGACACCGTGCTGCGCCTGATCGCCACCGAGATCGGCGCGCACGCCCGGCGGCCGCGCGACATGGCCGCGCGTTTCGGCGGCGACGAGTTCGCGCTGATCCTGCCCGATACCGCCGCCGACGGCGCGGTGCAGGTGATCGAGGACCTGCTGGCACGGGTACGCCGGCTGGAGGTACCCGGCGCGCAGGGGCAACGCATCCACATCACCCTGACCGTGGGCGTCTACACGCGTGTGCCCGCCGTCCGCAGCGAACCGCGGCACTTCTTCGAAGGCGCCGATGCGGCGCTGTACAAGGCCAAGGCCGCCGGGCGCGACGGTTACATGGCCGACGACGGCGACTGACCGCATCACGGCAGGGGAATCGCGTGGGACCTATACCAGTCTCAACACCCCTTTGGTGGTGACCCCATCGCCGAACAGGATGGATGCCCCCGGTGCGAAGGCGTGCTGTGCGTCCTCGTGATTGAGGAAGGACACCAGGCATGTGACGGATTGACCCGGCGAAATGGATTCGACCGCGCTGTCATTGATGACGAACCCGTACCACAGCTCCCCCCGCGGCGGGACAGCGCCATTGGGCGCCAGTATTTTTGCAGCATCTCCTGCACTGGCTCGCCCGATGAGTCCGTGACATCCAGATGGATTTCCGCCCACGTCGGCACCATGTTGGGGTACACAACGGCCATCTCAGCAACGCTTCCGTTGGATGTGTGAGTGGGTGGAGTGGATCCTGTGGAACTGCGAACCTGGCATGGCGATGGACTGCATGGGGCACCCTGGGGAGATGATGTTCACGATATACAGCGGCCCGCGGCGGCCAGCAAGAAACCCAGCCGCGCCCCGCGCCCACCCGCCATACGCTTGCGAATGGTAAGCTGCCCGCCTCGTTCGCAACCTGGGTCGACCCGATGAAAGCCAGCGTGTTCCGCCACGGCATGAACCTGTGGCCGCCGTTCCTGTTCACCGGCATCCACGTCAGCCAGGTCAGCCCCGACTACCGCCACGTGCAGGTCGAGCTGCGCATGCGCCCCTGGAACCGCAACTACGTGGGCACGCATTTCGGCGGCAGCCTGTTTGCGATGACCGATCCGTTCTGGATGCTCACCGTGATGCACAACCTGGGCCGCGACTACTACGTGTGGGATCGGGCCGGCGAGATCGAATTCCTGAAGCCGGGCCGCGGCACGGTGCGTGCGGAGTTCCATCTGGATGACGCGCTGCTGGACCAACTGCGTGCCGCCACGGCCGGTGGCGAAAAGTACCTGCACTGGTTCAGCAACGACATTCTCGATGCACAGGGCGAGGTGGTCGCGCGGGTACGCAAGCAGGTGTATCTGCGGCTGAAGCCGGACGCACGCAACGGCAGCGCCCGCACGGGCTGAGCACGCCGGGGGGCTTGCTATGCTCGGCGCCCCCGACACCGGTCCCTGCCCCATGCGCACCCTGTTTGCCGCCCTGCCCCTGCTGTGCCTGCCGGCGCTTGCGCACGCACTGGACATCCCGCCGGTGGACTACCCGACGCTGCCGGCCACCGCCACGGATGCCAACGGCTTCGTGCCGCGCGGCTGGCGCATCGAACAGCGGCTGGATGGCGACCTCAACGCCGACCGGCGGGCCGACCTGGTGCTGGTGCTGCGCCAGCAGGATCCCCGCAACGTGCTTGAACACGACGGCATGGGCATCAGTCCGCTGGACAGCAACCCGCGCCTGCTCGCGATCGCCTGGGCGCGGCCGGACGGCAGCTATGCGCTGGCCGCGCAGAACCACCAGCTGATTCCGCGCCACGAGTACCCGAACCTCTCGGACGTGTTCGAAGACGGCGCCGGCGGCGTATCGATCGTGCGCGGCACGCTGCAGGTGGGCCTGTACGCGTTCTCCAACGCCGGCAGCTGGGCCACCGGTTCCACCCGCTTCACCTTCCGCTGGCAGCACGACGCCTTCGCGCTGATCGGCTACGACGACGATTCCATGATGCGCAACTCCGGGCAGACCGCATCGGTGAGCATCAACTACGCCACTGCGAAGGTGCGCCGGGCGAGCGGCAGCATCGAGACCGACGGCGAGCAGGTGAGATGGGAGAAACTGGTCTCGAAGAAGCGCTGGACGCTGGACAGCATCGGCGACGGCGCGGCGTTCAATCCGCTGCCGTAACCGCGCCGCTCACTGCGGGCGCCATGCCTGCGGCAGCGGTGCGCTGATCAGGGCCGGGCCCCCGTCGCCCGCCCGAGCGTAACGCGGCACCTGCACCCGCTGCCGATCGGCACCGAGCTGCAGCGGGCGCTGCGTGCTGCGCAGCGCCGGCGGCATCACGGCCAGGCGGTCCAGCGCGTCGGCCGGGCCACGCGGCTGACCGTGCAGCCACAGCATGGCCCCGGCGAGCCGCAGCTGGGCGCCGGCATCCTGCATGCGAGGCGGGTAGCCGGCGTAGACCGGCGCACTGATGTTCATCACCACGCAGCCGGCCGCGTTGGCCACGCAGGCCAATGACCAGACCGACGGCGGCGCCGGCAACTGCACGGGGCGATCGTCGCGGATCTGCGCCTGCACCTCGGTGCTGCAGGTACGCGACATCTGCCAGGCATTGCGGGCCTGGGTCTTGCCCTCGTCGTGCAACCAGCCTTGCGCCTGCTCCAGCTCCGGCTGGTTGGCCATCGCCGCCCGCATGAAGGAGAACTCGCCGCGCAGCGGCAGGCACAGGTCCAGCTCGGCCACCGTGGGGGCGGCAAGCGCGTGGTGGCACGTGGCCGGGACAGCGGTGCCCGCCGGCAGCTCGGCCAGGATCTCGGTGAACAGACCCGCATTGCGCTCGGCCATCGCCGAACCCACCATCGCCACCAGCAGGCTGTCGCTGTGCGCCATCAGCATGCGCCCGGTGCGGATATCCTCGCAGGTGCCCTGCAATGCCTGGGCGCTGTTGCCGCGCACGTGCGCCAGCGCATGCCACGACGTGCGCTCCATCAACACCTGGAACGACGGGAACGGCATCGCCATGTCGGGCACGAACAGCGAGCGGTAGTGATCGTCCTCGCCCAGCGCCGCAATGCGGGCGTGCAACCCGTCATGGCCGGCATGGGCCTGCGCCACCGCCTCGGCGTCGGCGCGTACCGCGGCCAGACAGGCGCTGACGTCGCGCCTGCACCAGCCGGTGGCCGGCGTGACCTTGGTGAACCCCGCTTCGTCCGCGCCGTCCGGGTCCGCGCCGCGGGCCGGGCCCGGCGCCCAACGGCGCGCATCGTCGGCGGTCTGCGCCTGTATCTGCGCCGGCGTCATGCCGTCATGGTCCAACAGCCAGATCGCCGGGAACGCGTTGCGTTCGGGCGCCATCGCGGGCAACCCGGCCTCCATGACCTGCAGCGCCCGGCGTTCGTCAGCCGGCACCGGCAGCAGCCACGACACCAGCAGCACCCCGCCCACCAGCCCCCCCATGCCCAGCACGGTCACGGCCACCCACCTCAGTCCCTTCAACACAGCATTCCCTTCATGCGCCGCTCCCTGCGACCGCAGGCAGGGTAATCCGGGCGGCCGCACCGCTACAATGCGCCGATGTCGCCCGAAGCCCCCCAACTTGTTCCGCGCCCCTCCCTGCAGCGCCTGTTCCTGACCGGCCTGCTGACCCTGCTGCCGATCTGGCTGACCTGGGTGGTGGTCAAATTCGTGTTCGTGCTGTTGTCGGGCATTTCCAGCCCGGTGGTGGTGCCCCTGTCCGAGCAGATCGCCGCCTCGTTCCCGCACTACCTGGGCTGGGTCAAGGTCGAATGGATGCAGAACCTGATCGGCCTGGCCGCCACCCTGCTGGTGATCCTCAGCGTGGGCGTGCTCAGCCGGCGGGTGATCGGCCAGCGCCTGCTGCGCTGGTTCGGCGCGGTGATCAAGCGCATTCCGCTGGCCAGCATCATCTACGACAGCGCCAAGAAGCTGCTGGACATGCTGCAGACCGAGCCGGGCAGCACCCAGCGCGTGGTGCTGATCGACTTCCCGCACCGTGACATGAAGTCGGTGGGCCTGGTCACGCGGGTGATCCGCGAGCAGGGCACCGACCGCGAACTGGCCGCGGTGTACGTGCCAACCACACCCAACCCCACCTCCGGCTACCTGGAAATCGTGCCGGTGGAACTGCTGACCCCTACCGACTGGACCGTCGACCAGGCGATGAGCTTCATCATCTCCGGCGGTGCCGTCGCGCCGGAAAGCGTGCCGTTCACCCGCGCCGGCGACCGCTGACATGAGCGCGCGGCCGCTGCAGGACCGCGCGGTGCTGTTGTTCATCGCGCTGGCGGCGTTCTTCTGCGCCAACGCGGTGCTGGCCGAACTGATCGGGGTGAAGATCTTCGCGCTCGAGGACACGCTCGGGCTGGCGCCGTTCAACTGGAACCTGTTCGGCCAGACCGGCTCGCTCAGTTTCACCGCCGGCACGTTGTTGTGGCCGGTGGTGTTCATCATGACCGACACCATCAACGAGTTCTTCGGCCGCCGCGGGGTGAAGTTCATCTCATGGCTGGCGGTGGTGTTGATCAGCTACGGCTTCCTGTTTGCCTTCGCGGCGATCTCGCTGGTGCCGGCCAGCTGGTGGGTCACCTCGATGAGCGCCCACGGCGTGCCCGATTACCAGGCGGCATTCGCCGCGGTGTTCGGCCAGGGCATGTGGACCATCGCCGGGTCGTTGGTGGCCTTCCTGGTCGGGCAGCTGATCGATGTCTCGATCTTCCATCGCATCCGCCGGGCCACCGGCGAACGCCACGTCTGGTTGCGCGCCACCGGCTCCACGGCGGTGTCGCAGCTGGTGGACAGCTTCGTGGTGATCTGGATCGCGTTCGTGCTGGGCCCGCAGCAGTGGCCCACCGCACTGTTCCTGGCCGTCAGCAGCGTCAACTACGTCTACAAGATGGGCTTTGCCATCGCCCTGATTCCCTTGCTGTACCTGATGCGGCGCGCCATCACCCGCTACCTGGGCGCCGAGCGCGCCGCGCAGCTGCGTGCCGATGCCGCAGCTGACTGAGGCCCGTACCGCACGAAACTGACCAGGGGCCAGTGCTGGCCGTATGGGCACGGATCGGGCAAGCTCCCCGGTCTGTGTGTTTTACGGATACCGCCGATGCCCCATCCCGCCCGCGCCCTGGCGCTCGCCATCGCCGCCCTGCTGCTGTTCGGCAGCGCCGCCCCGGCTGAAGCTGCCAAGAAGAAGGCCAACCGGCCGGCTGCCGCGCAGACCCGCTCCGCCGCCAAGCCCAAAGCCAAGCCGCGCGCACGTCCGGCCGCCGCGCCCACGCGCCAGCCGCTGGTCCGCCAGCAGAGCAAGGCCGCCCAGCTCAACCGCATCTATGATGAATACTGGGACGCCTCGATGCGGCTCAACCCGCTGCAGGCCACCTTCCAGGGCGATGCCCGCCACAACGACCAGCTGCCCAATATCCTGTCGGCCGCCTACCGCCAGCAGTCGCATGATTTCACCGTGGAATGGCTGGGCAAGGTCGAGAAGATCGGCACCGACGGCCTGACCGGGCAAGACCTGCTCAGCTACGAGATCTTCGTGCGCGACGCGCGCATGTCGCTGGCCGCCGAGAAGTACCCCAGCTGGATGCTGCCGGTCAGCCAGTACTACAACCTGGGCAGTATCATGGCCATCCTGGGCTCCGGTTCGGGCGCGCAGCCGTTCAATACCGTGGCCGACTACGACAGCTGGTCCAAACGCTCGCTGGGCATCGCGCCGCTGTTCGACCAGGCCGTGGCCAACATGCGCGACGGCATGAAGGCCGGCGTGGCGCAGCCGCGCGACCTGATGGAAAAGGTGCTGCCGCAGCTGGATGCGGTGATCAAGCCGACCGCCGAGGAAAGCATCTTCTGGGCTCCGGTACGCAACATGCCCGAGGATTTCCCGGAGGCGGACAAGGCGCGCATCAGCGCCGAATACAAGCGCATGATCGAGTACCGCATCATGCCGGCCTACCGCGCCCTGCGCGGCTTCATCGCCACCGAATACCTGCCGGCCACGCGCACCAGCGATGGCCTGGGTGCGCTGCCCAACGGCCAGGCCTGGTACACCCAGAACATCGTGCAGAGCACCGCCGCCACCCTGGATGCCAGGCAGATCCACGCCGTGGCCGAACAACGCGTGGCCAGCCTGCAGGCGCAGATCGCCGCGACGCTCAAGGACAACAAGATCCGCGGTTCGCAGCAGAAGGTGCTGCGCAACATGCGCACCGACCGCAGTTTCCAGTACGCCAACAGCGAGGCGTTGCTGAGCCGCTACAAGCAGTTGCAGGCCCAGGTGGGCGGCCGCCTGCCAGCGCTGCTGGGCACCCTGCCGAAGGCACCACTGGAGGTCCGTGCGGTTGAACCCGAACGTGCCGCCAGTGCGTCGGCGGTGGCCTACCAGCCGCCCCTGCCCGATGGCATGCGTCCGGGCATCCTGTACGTCAACACCACCAACCTGCCGAGCCGCCGCCGCTGGGCGGCGCCGATGCAGTTCCTGCATGAAGGCATTCCGGGCCACCACGTGCAGCTGGGCCTGCAGCAGGAGCTGGACAAGCTGCCGCGCTTCCGCCGCCTCGGCGGCGATATCGCCTTCATCGAAGGCTGGGGCCTGTATGCCGAATCGCTGGGTGAGCAGCTGGGCGTGTACCAGGACCCTTACGAGCGTATCGGCTACCTGCAGGCCGCGCTGACCCGCGCCGCGCGCATGGCCGCCGACACCGGCGTGCATGCGCAGGGCTGGAGCAAGCGCCAGGCCGTGGATTACCTGGTCAAGACCGCCGACATGCCCACCGAAGATGCCACCGCCGAAGTCGAGCGTTTCATGGCCCTGCCCGGGCAGACCCTGCCCAACGGCCTGGGCGAACTGAAGATGGTGGAGCTGCGCGATCGCGCCAAGGCCGCGCTCGGCCCGCGCTTCGACCTGCGCCGTTTCCATGAGGAAATCCTGCGCGACGGCTCGATGCCCCTGGACATCCTCGACGCCAAGATGACCCGCTGGATCGCGGCCGAAATCGCCGGCACGCCGACGCCCGCAGCGAGCCCCTGACCCATGCACGGAGCCGGCCATGCAGCCCCCTGATCGCCGGCGTTACCGCAGCAGGCTGATGGCGGGCGGCCTGGTCTGGCTGGGCCTGTTGGCGGCAGGTGGCGCGCTGGCAGCGCCGGCGCCGTCGCCGCCCGACCCCGGCATCGACGCCCTGCTGCAGCGCTATGACGGCCAGGTTCCGGGTGCGGCAGTGCTGGTCCTGCACGAGGGCCAGCCGGTGTTCCAGCGCGGCTACGGGCTGGCGGTGGTCGAGGACCACACGGCCGTGACCGCCCGGACCAACTTCCGCCTGGCCTCGGTCAGCAAGCAGTTCACCGCCGCGGCGATCCTGCTGCTCGCCGAAGACGGCGCGTTGCGCCTGGACGACCCGCTCAAGCGCTGGCTGCCGTCGCTGCCCGCCGCCGCCGACGCGATCACGCTGCGCCACCTGCTCAGCCATACCGGCGGCCTGCTCGATTACGAAGACCTGATGCCGGCCGCGGCCACCACGCAGGTGCACGACATCGACGTGCTGCACCTGCTGGACGCCCAGAACCGCACCCTGTTCCCCCCGGGCAGCCAGTACCGCTACAGCAACAGCGGCTATGCGCTGCTGGCACTGGTGGTGGCCAAGGCATCGGGTCAGGACTTCGCCACGTTCCTGCGCGCCCGGATCTTCCAGCCGCTGGGCATGCGCGACACCGTAGCCCACCAGGACGGCGTGGACGACGTGGCCCGGCGCGCCTATGGCTACAGCGAAGTCGACGGGCGTTGGCAGCGCACCGACCAGAGCCCGACCAGCGCGGTGCTGGGCGACGGCGGCATCTACGCGTCGCTGGAGGACCTGGCCCGGTGGGACGCGGCGCTGTACGACCAGCGCCTGCTCACGGCCGCCTCCCTGCGCCAGGCCTTCGCCCCGGCCACGCGCACCACCGAGCCCGACGTGCCGTTCTACGGCTTCGGCTGGCGGCTCAACGGCGACGCGCAATGGCACAGCGGCGAAAGCATCGGTTTCCGCAACGTGATCCTGCGCTATCCCCGCCAGCACCTGACGGTCATCATCCTGACCAACCGCGACGGCCCCGAACCCTATCCGCTGGCGCTTCAGATCGCCCAGCGCTGGATGGACACCCTGCAATGACGCCCCCCAACGATACCCCGCTGCTCGGCATCCACCACGTGGCCGTGATCGGCGCAGACTACGCCCGCTCCAAAGCCTTCTACACCCAGGTACTGGGCCTGCGGGTCCTGGACGAGAACTACCGGGCGGCACGCGATTCCTGGAAGCTGGACCTGGCCCTGCCCGACGGCAGCCAGCTGGAGCTGTTCTCCTTCCCCGGCGCCCCACCCCGGCCCAGCCGCCCCGAAGCGCAGGGCCTGCGCCACCTGGCCTTCCGGGTAGCGGCGCTGGAACCCATGATCGCGCGGCTGGCCGCCGCCGGCGTCGACTGCGAACCGATCCGCACGGACGCGTACACCGGCCGCCGCTTCACCTTCTTCGCCGATCCGGACGACCTGCCGCTGGAGCTGTACGAAATCGCCTGACCCCGTTGCCCATACCCCGGCGAATGGGTATACAGTCGGCCTGTACCGGCACTGCGCCGGCCTTCACCGACATCCCTGGGAGGGGAACATGCGCAAGACTTTCAAGACCCTGTTGCTGGCGCTGCCGCTGATGCTGGCCGCGATGTCGGCCAGCGCCGCCGATGGTGCGGTTGGCCGCTGGAAGACGATCGACGACAAGACCGGCAAGGTAAAGTCGATCGTGGAGATCACCCAGGCCGCCAACGGCGCGCTGACCGGCAAGGTCGTGGACATCCTGCATTCGGACAAGGGCCCCAACCCGGTCTGCGACGGCTGCGAAGGCGCCAACAAGAACAAGCCGGTCAAGGGCATGACCATCCTGTGGAACCTGAAGGCCGACGGCGCCAACGCCTGGTCCGGCGGCACCATCCTGGACCCGGCCAACGGCAAGACCTACAAGTCCAAGGCCAAGCTGCAGACCGGCGGCGCCAAGCTCGACGTCTCCGGCTGCATCGCCTTCATCTGCCGCTCCCAGACATGGGTGCGGGAGTAATTTGGCGCTGATTGTCTAGTCATTGCTACGGCGTGGTCGAGGCGGGTTTACCCCCACCGGGACACGCCGTGAACCCGTCCATGGGGGCTCGTCCACGGCATCCATGCCGTGGACGGTCCCGGTGGGGGTAAACCCGCCTCGCCCTCCCGGCATGTGCATCGCCGGTTGGGAAGAGAAAGAAGGCCGAAGCGGCTGCGCCGCTTCGGCCTTTTGCATCTCTACTCTCCCCCACACCCCGAACCAAACCGCTCTGGCTCGGGCTTCGGCAGGAAGAAGCTCGGCTCGGTCCGTTTCGTCCGTTTAGTCTGTTTCGTCCCGGTTCGCTTCGCTAAGGCGTCGGCGTCGGCCTCTGCCCCCGCCGTTCCCATGCACACCAGCCAACTATGGAAGGGTTGGGGTGGGTGAGGTTGCGGGGCCCTCCACCGCATGGATGCGGTGGCGGAGCTTACAAGGACGTACTTGCAGCGTGCCCCGCGGCCTCACCCACCCCAGCCCTCCCCCAGCAGACCGGTCAACAGGCTTCGGCTCTGCTGTGGCTGTGGCTGTGGCTGTGGCTGTGGCTGTAGCCCTGGCTCCGGCTTCGAAAAAAAGCCCGCCGCAGGCGCCCACCCCCTCCATGCGATAATCCCCGGTCCCCAAAGCAACAACGCAGACCATGACCCGCACCGCTCTAGTCACCACCGCACTGCCCTACGCCAACGGCCCCCTGCATCTGGGCCACCTGGTCGGCTACATCCAGGCGGACATCTGGGTGCGTGCGCGTCGAATGAGCGGCGGCAAAACCTGGTTCGTCTGCGCCGATGACACCCACGGCACCCCCATCATGCTCGCCGCCGAAAAGGCCGGCGTCACCCCGGAAGCCTTCATCGCCAACATCCAGGCCAGCCACGAACGCGACTTTGCCGCCTTCGGCGTGGCCTTCGACCACTACGATTCCACCAACTCGGCCGCCAACAAAGCGCTCACCGAAGCCTTCTACCTCAAGCTTGAGGCCGAAGGCCACATCGCGCGCCGCTCCGTGGCCCAGTTCTACGACCCCGCCAAGGGCATGTTCCTGCCCGACCGCTACATCAAGGGCATCTGCCCGGTCTGCAGCAGCCCGGACCAGTACGGCGACAACTGCGAAGTGTGCGGCGCCACCTACGCCCCCACCGAACTGAAGGACCCGCGCTCGGTCATCTCCGGGGCCACCCCGGAAATGCGCGACTCCGACCACTTCTTCTTCGAGGTCGGCCACTTCGACGCCTTCCTCCGCGAATGGCTGGCCGGCGACGTCGCCCTGCCCGGCGTCAAGGCGAAGCTCGGCGAATGGCTCAACGCCGACGGCGGCCTGCGCGCCTGGGACATCTCCCGCGATGCCCCCTACTTCGGCTTTGAAATCCCCGGCCAGCCCGGCAAGTACTTCTACGTCTGGCTCGATGCCCCGATCGGCTACCTGTCCAGCTTCAAAACCCTGTGCGACAAGAACGGCGAAGACTTCGACGCCCACCTCCGCGCCGGCACCAGCACCGAACTGCATCATTTCATCGGCAAGGACATCGTCAACTTCCACGGCCTGTTCTGGCCCGCCGTGCTGCACGGCACCGGCCACCGCGCGCCCACCCGCCTGCATGTCAACGGCTACCTGATGGTCGACGGCGCCAAGATGTCCAAGTCGCGCGGCACCTTCGTCATGGCCCGCACCTACCTCGACGTCGGCCTGGAAGCCGAGGCCCTACGCTACTACTTCGCCGCCAAGTCCGGCGGCGGCGTCGAAGACCTCGATCTGAACCTGAGCGACTTCACCGCCCGCGTCAACGCCGACCTGGTGGGCAAATTCGTCAACCTGGCCAGCCGCTGCGCCGGCTTCATCAGCAAGCGCTTCGACCGCCGCCTGGCCGACAGCCTGCCCGATGCCGCCCAGTACGACCGCTTCGTCGCCGCCCTCGCGCCCATCCGCGAGGCGTACGAACGCAACGACCCGGCCGCCGCCGTGCGCCTGACCATGACCCTGGCCGACGAAGCCAACCGCTACATCGACGACCAGAAACCGTGGGTGATCGCCAAGCAGGAGGGCGCCGACGCGCAGCTGCAGGCGGTCTGCACCCAGGGCCTGAACCTGTTCCGCGTGCTGGTCACCGCGCTCAAGCCGATCCTGCCGGCCACCGCTGCCCAGGCCGAGGCCTTCCTGGCTGCGCCGGTGCAGGACTGGACCGACATCGCCCGCCCGCTCACCGCGCACACCATCGCCGTGTACGCCCCGCTGTTCACCCGGATTGACCCGAAAATGATCGACGCCATGACCGACGCCTCCAAGGACACCCTCGCCGCTGCCGCCCCCGCCGCCCCGGCCAAGCCCGCCAAGCCTGCTGCCGCACCGGCACCGGCCGTGGCCGCCGCACCCGCCGACGGCCCGGCCTACATCGGCATCGACGACTTCGCCAAGCTCGACCTGCGCATCGGCAAGGTGCTGGCCTGCGAATTCGTGGACGGCTCGGACAAGCTGCTGCGCTTCGAACTGGATGCCGGCGACCTGGGCACGCGCCAGATCTTCTCCGGTATCCGCGCCAGCTACGGCGAGCCGGAGAAGCTGGTCGGCCGCAGCGTGGTGTTCATTGCCAACCTGGCCCCGCGCAAGATGCGCTTCGGCCTGAGCGAAGGCATGATCCTGTCGGCCGGCTTCGACGGCGGCGACCTGGCCCTGCTCGACGCCGACAGCAGCGCCCAGCCCGGCATGCCGGTACGCTGATCGCATCCGGGGGCGGCGCTGCCGCCGTCCCCGCCTGCTGGCCTGCACGGACGGAGGTGCGGTTTGGAACTGGCGTTGTTCGATTTCGACCACACGGTCACCACCTGCGACACCTACGGCCGCTTCCTGCGCCGCGTGGCCACCCCGGAACAACTGGCCCAGGCCTGGTGGAAAGTGGGTCCCTGGCTGCTGGCCTACCGGCTCAAGCTGATCTCGGCCGCGCGCATCCGCGCCCGCGTAACCCGGCTGACCTTCAGCAACCGCCACAGCGAGGACATCGCCACCCAGGCCGCCGGCTACGCCCGCGACGTGCTGCCCGGCGTGGTGCGCCCGCAGATGCTCGAACAGATCCGCTGGCACCTGCAGCAACGGCATACCGTGGTGATCGTGTCCGGCTCGCTGGACCTGTACCTGCGGCCGTGGTGCGAATCGCTGGGGCTGGGCCTGATCTGCAACCGGCTGGAAAGCCGCGACGGTCGCCTGACCGGGCGCTATGCCGACGGCGACTGTGGCCCACGCAAGGCCGAACACATCCGGCAACGCTACGACCTGTCACGCTTCCAGCGCATCCACGCCTACGGCGACAGCCGCGAAGACCGACCGATGCTCGCGCTCGCCCACGACCGCTGGTATCGCGGCAAACCCCTCACCTGACGCCCCGCGCAGCCGACGCCACGCATGCCCAGCACCACCGCCAGTTTGATCGAACGCCTCGACCGCCTGTTGCCGCAGACCCAGTGCGGCCAATGCGGCTATGACGGCTGCCAACCGTATGCGCAGGCCATGGCCCGTGGCGAGGCCGGGGTCGACCACTGTCCGCCGGGCGGTGACGACGGCGCCCGTGCGCTGGCCCATGTGCTGGGCGTGCCCGCGGTGCCGTTCGACCGCAGCCGCGGCGCGCACAAACCCGCACAGGTCGCGCTGATCATCGAAGCGGACTGCATCGGCTGCACCAAATGCATCCAGGCCTGCCCGGTGGACGCCATCGTGGGCGGTGCCAAGTACATGCACACCGTCCTGCCCGACCTGTGCACCGGCTGCGAACTGTGCATTCCACCGTGCCCGGTGGATTGCATCGCACTGATCCCAGCCCCCATCGCGTAGCGCCGGGCTCTGCCCGGCGACCGTAAACCTTGCACGGCTGACGCGTAACCGCGTAGCGCCGGGCTCTGCCCGGCTGCCGTAGACCTTGCATGGCTGACATGCAGCCGCGTAGCGCCGGGCTCTGCCCGGCGACCGTAGACCTTGCATGGCTGACGCGTAACCGCGTAGCGCCGGGCTCTGCCCGGCGACCGTAAACCTTGCACGGCTGACAAGCAGCCGCGTAGCGCCGGGCTCTGCCCGGCTGCCGTAGACCTTGCATGGCTGACAATCAGCCGGGCAGAGCCCGGCTCTACGTGCACCGCGAACAGCCGGGCAGAGCCCGGCGCTACGTGCACCGCAAACAGCCCGGCGCTACGTGCACCGTAAACAGCCCGGCACTACGTGCACCGTGCCCGGCTGCCGTTTACGGCAACGCAGCGGTGATCACGATTTCGACCTTCCAGCTCGGGTCGGCCAGCTTGGCTTCCACCGTCGCGCGCGCCGGGGTCATGCCCGCCACCACCCACTCATCCCACGCGGCGTTCATGCCGGCGAAGTCGTTGATGTCGGCCAGGAACACTTCCGCGCGCAGCACGTGCTGCTTGTCGCTGGCCACCAGTGCCAGCAGCTTGTCGATCTCTTCCAGCACCTGCCGGGTCTGCCCGGTGATGTCCTGGCTGGTGTCTTCCGGGATCTGCCCGGACAGATAGGCAACCTTGTTGTGCACGGTCATTTCAGACATGCGCGGACCGACGTCGAAACGTTCCAACATGGCGATGGCTCCTCTGGGTGATGGGCCATTGTCACCGATGCGGCGTGAGCCTGTCCTTGCCCTGGATCATTGCCGCCACGGCAGGCACAGCGCACACCCTTGGCAAGCGTGCGCATCCGGCGCACGATGCGCGCGCACCACCGTTCCGCCTGTCTTGACTCTTTCATCGCCCGCCCCGGAGCACGCTTCACCGATGACCGAAACAACCCCTGCTCCCGCGCCGGCCCGCCTTGCCTGGCGCCGTGCCGCCACCGTCATCTTCAGCCTGGCGATCCTGGCCCTGGCCCTGCGCGGGCTGGCCAGCGAATTCGACGAACACGGCTACCGCGCCATCCGCGAGGCCTTCCGCCATCTCGGCGCGGGGCAGATCGCGCTGACCGTGGTACTGGGCCTGGCCAGCTACGCCTGCCTGATCGGCTTCGATGCCATCGGTCTGCGCCGCAGTGGCAAGCGCCTGCATCCGGCGCGCGTGGGCATCACCGCGTTCCTGGCACACACGCTGGGCCAGACGCTGGGCTTTGCCGCCCTCACCGGCGGTGCCGTGCGCCTGCGCGGCTACGGCGGCGCCGGACTCAGCCTGGGCGAGATTGGCCAGGTGGTGCTGATGAGCACGCTCGGCTTCGTGTTCGGCGCCTGGCTGCTGCTCGCCCTGGCCTTCGTGCTCGAACCCGGCGCGGCGGCGCTGGCGCTGCCGGTATCGGTGCAGGCGGTGCGCGTTGCCGGCGTCGTCGGCCTGCTCGGCTATGTCGCCACGCTGCTGCTGGTGGGTCGTGAGGGGCGCAGTTTCAGCATCCGTGGCCACGCCCTGTGGCTGCCCGACCGCCGCACCATGCTCTGGGTCACCGCCCTGAGCGTGGTCGAACTGGTGCTGGCCAGCGCCGCGTTCTACGTGTTGCTGCCGATGGACACCCCGACCGGCCTGCCCGGCTTTGTCGGCCTGTACCTGGTGGCGGTGCTGGCCGGGCTGATCTCCAGCGTGCCGGCCGGGCTGGGCGTGTTCGAGTGGAGCCTGCTCAAACTGTTGCCGCAGGTGGCACCGGCCGCCGTGCTGGCCGCCGCGCTGATCTACCGGGTCACCTACTACGTCCTGCCCTTGCTGTTGGCCACGCTGCTGGCGCTGGGTCCTGCCCTGCGCAAACCGCTGCGCGTCGGCGCCGGGGCCACCCGCGCCGGTTGGACCGCGCTGCGCCCGTGGCTGCCGCAGATCATCGCGCTGGCGGTGTTCAGCGTGGGCGCGGCGCTGGTGATCGACGGCACGTTGCCCACGCCGCGCCGGCACCTGCTCAACGCCTCGCTGCCGATCCTGGAAACCTCGCACCTGCTCGGCAGCCTGGCCGGCGTGGCGCTGCTGCTGATCGGCCAGGGCCTGCAGCGGCGCAGCCACGCCGCGTGGATGCTGGCACTGGGCATCTGCGTGATCGCGCCGCTGCCGATCTGGCTGCGCGGCGGCCAGGTGCTGATCGCGTTGTCGGCGCTGCTGGTGGCGATGGCGCTGTGGGCCTCGCGCCGCGAGTTCTACCGCCAGGGCGCGCTGCTGGACGAAGCCTGGTCGTGGCCGTGGATCCGCAACCTTGGCCTGGTGCTGGTGGCGGTGATCTGGCTGTTGTTCTTCGTCTACAGCCACGTGGAATACCAGAACGAGCTGTGGTGGCAGTTCGCCCTGCAGGGCAATGCGCCGCGCGCCCTGCGTGCACTGTTGGTGGTGGCCATCGCGTTGACCATCTTCGGCCTGGCACGGCTGCTGCACAGCACCCGCAGTCCGCTGCCACCGGCGGATATGCCCACGCTGGATGCGCTTGCGCCCATCCTGCTGGCCGCCGAAGACACCCAGGCCTGCCTGGTGCTCACCGCCGACAAGGCGGTGCTGCGTGATGCCGACCAGCGGGGCTTTGTGATGATGCAGCGCTACGGCGGTTCGCTGATCGCCATGGGCGACCCGGTCGGCCCGCCGGACGTGGCGCGCGGGCTGATCTGGCGCTTCCGTGAGGAAGCCGACCGGCTCGGCCTGCGCCCGGTGTTCTATCAGGTTGGCGAGGCCTACTGGCAGACCTACCTCGACCTGGGCCTGACCCTGGTCAAGCTGGGCGAGGAGGCGATGGTGCCGCTGCAGGATTTCGGCCTGGAAGGACGCGAACGCGCCGACCTGCGCCAGGCCTGGAACCGCGGCAAGCGCGGCGGCCTGAGTTTCCGCGTGGCCGCACCGGCCGAGGTGCCGGCACTGCTGCCCGCACTGGCAGCGATTTCGCAACAGTGGCTGGACGACAAGGCCGGCGACGAAAAGGGCTTCTCGCTGGGCAGCTTCGATCCGGACTACCTGGTGCGCTTCCCGGTCGCGCTGGTGGAAGCCGACGGCCGCATCGTGGCGTTCGCCAACCTGTGGCAGGCACCGGCCGGGCATGAGCTGTCGGTGGACCTGATGCGGCACGTCGACGATGCGCCCAAGGGCACCATGGATTTCCTGTTCATCGAGTTGTTCCTGTGGGGCCGCGCGAATGGCTTCCACCGCTTTTCGCTGGGCATGGCGCCGCTGTCCGGGCTGGCCCAGCACCGGCTGGCCGGCCGCTGGAACCGCTTTGCCAACATCGTGGCCCGCCACGGGGAACGCTTCTACGGGTTCAGCGGGCTGCGCCGCTTCAAGTCCAAGTTCGCCCCGCAGTGGCGCGCGCGTTACCTGGCCGCACCGGGCGGCGTGCACCTGCCTGCGGCCCTGCTCGATGCCACCCGGCTGATCTCGCTGGACCCGCGCCGGTAGAGCCGACCGTGGGTCGGCTGTTCGGATGCGCGGCGATACGGCAGCTGACCAACGGTCAGCTCTACCCACGGTCAGCTCTGCGGCAGCTGACTAACGGTCAGCTCTACCCACGGTCAGCTCTGCGGCAGCTGACCAACGGTCAGCTCTACCCACGGTCAGCTCTGCGGCAGCTGACCAACGGTCAGCTCTACCAACGGTCGGCTCTGCGGCAGCTGACCAACGGTCAGCTCTACCCACGGTCAGCTCTGCGGCAGCTGACCAACGGTCGGCTCTACCGCGCGGGGAGATGCTCGAGCAGTGTCTGCGCCAGGCGATCGTAGTCGCCCTTGAAATGATGGTCGCCCGGCAGCTTGATCACCTGCGCGTTGCCTGCCGGCAGCGACGGGCACAGTGCGTCGTCGTCATCTTCGCCATACAGGCACAGCGTCTTGCCCGCCGGCAGCTTGGCGATCTCCGGCGCAATCGGAATGCCGCCCCCGCCACCGCCCAGCCAGTTGCTGACGTGGAACTCGTAGTCGGCGTTCTTGCCGACCGACATCAAGCCGATCATCGCCACGTTGGCGCGCGTGGCCGGGGACAGCTGGTTGATCGCCGCCGGCAGCACGTCGGCGCCCTGCGAGAACCCGACCAGCACCACCCGCTTGCGCAGCCATTGCTGGCTGTAGTGGCTGGCAATGCGCTCCAGGTCGCGGGCAAACCCTTCCGGGGTGCGCGCCGTCCAGAAGTAGCGCAGTGAATCCACGCCGACCACCGGCACCCCCGCCTCGCCCAGTGCCGCTGCCACTTCCTTGTCCAACCCCGCCCAGCCACCGTCGCCGGACACGAAAATGGCAAACGTGTCGCCGGGCTTGCTCGCAGGCACCTCCACCACGGGCAGGCCTTTGAGCGCATCCGGCGGCGGCGCCAGGCTCACGCCTTTCTGCGCCCCGACCACCTGCGCGGCGGCCAACAGCCCGGGCAGGTCGTCGCCATCGGCGGTGCGCTGGAAATCACGCCCCATCGCCACCTTGCGCACGAATGCGGCCGCGTTGCCGGCCGCGCAATGGCTCTCGCCCGCCGCGTTCAACCACGGGAAATTCAGCTCGGCCGGTTGCAGCCGGCCATGGCTGCTGCCGGCACCGCAGACCTTGCGCTCGCGCGCGTGGTCGGGGCAGAAGCCAGTGGTCAGCAGGCCCGCAAACACCTGCGTATCGGCCTGCGCGGCCACCGCGTAGGCCAGTTCGGCCCCTTCGCCGTCACCGCCGATCAGCGGCAGGTGGTAGCCGGGTACGTGCAGGTACGCCTGGAACCAGCGCGAGAAGTTTTCCACGTCACCGGCGCCGAATGCGCAGGTGCCACTGCCTTCCTTGACCAGTACCTGGCGCAGGCGCGCAACGTCCACCTGCGCCACCAGCGCGCCCTGGGCGCGCAGGGCGTCGATCCGTGCACGGCTGCGCTCGCGTTCGTGGCCGCCGTCGAACCACACCACCACCCGCTGCGGGTGGCCGTCGGGCAGGTACATCGGCACCTGCTGGAACCGCCCATGGCTGACCTGTTGCGGGGGCGCGGCAGCTGCCATCGACACCCAGCTCCCGACCACCAGACCCAGAACCTTCCCCCACCCGGCTCGCCGCATCGTTACGCATCCCAAAAGAGTCCACGCCACGATACGCCGGTCCCCCGGCAACGGCATGTACACAGACTGGCTGCAACTTCCCGCCTGCTTACCCGGCCCGGTGGCGCGCGTGCTGCCACTGGCGCAAGGCCACCACCAACAGCCACAGCACGACGGCGGCAATCACCAGCTTCTGCCCTGCCCCGCGTGGCGGACCGCGCCACAGCACGTGCAGCCACAGCAGCACGAAGCAGCCCCAGGCCCACCACCAGGCCGGGCCCGCCCAGCGCGACCACTGCGGGTCGGCGCGCAGATACCAGCTCTGCAGCAGCATGGCCACGCTCGCGCACAGAAACGCGGTATTGGCCGCCAGCCCATGCACCAGTGGCGCCAGCAGCGGCGCGTACGTCGGCAACCAGCTGTCACCGATCGCCACGCCCATCAGGCCGAGCCCGGCCACGCAGAACAGCAGCGGTGCGGCCGTGCTGCGCCGGGGCGACCGGCTGCCGGCATGCAGCGACCAGGCCAGCAGCATGATCGCCACCGCCAGCACGCAGTACGCGCTGCGCAACGCCAGCCCGCCCGGACCGTGCAGGTAGAGGCTGAGCGTGGCCTGCACCCAGTCCAGATCCTGGCGGGCCCATTGGAGCCAGAGCGCAGTGGCGGAAAACACGACCAGCGCCGCCACCGCCACCAGCGCGGCATGGCCGTGCCGGGGCGAGACGCCGTGGGCAGCGCGCGCAACGTTCGTCACGGCCGCCCCGCTCAGTCGGTGATGTCGGGGTGGCGCAGCCTCCACGCCGCCAGCGCGGCCCGGTAGCGCTGCAGCTCGTCGCTGTACAGATCCAGCACGCACAGCGGGCAGCCACTGCCACAGCACTCGTTGGGGCCGGGTTCTTCCGGCGGCTGCGGGCGCGGGTCGGGATCAGGGGAAGCGGCAGGCAGGGACATGGGCAGACGGGACGTGGTGAAGGGAGACCGGCAGCGCCACGACGGCGCACGCCGCCATTATCCGATGCGACGGCGCAGATTGGCGCGCGCGGCGGCATCCAGCCGCGCATGGAAGAACGCGCTCAGGAAGATGCGCGGCTTGAGCAGCAGCTGCTTGAGAAAGCGGCGGCGGTTGAGCCGGAACAGGAACCCTGGCACGTGGCCAGCGTACTCCTCGGCGATGCCCTGGTCGTAAGCGTCGAACACCGCCGCCGGGGCGCCCAGGATGGCCATGTCGCAGTCCAGGAACAGGGCTGCTTCGGCATCGATGTCGGCCGCCCCCAACGCGCCGTGACGGGCCGTCAGCTCGATCAGCTGCACCACCCGGGCCACATCGATGCCGGCGTCGGGCAACCAGCGCTGGATCGCCTCGCGCGCCAGCACGGCCGAGCGCGCCTCGTTGTCGCTGCGCCCGGCGTCATAGATCGCATCGTGGTACAGCGCGGCCAACTGCACTTCGCGCGGATGCTCCCAGCCCGGGCCATCGGCCACCGCGCCGCAGTGCTGCAGCACCGCCTGCACGTGCGAAAAATTGTGGTACGCCCGCGCCGGCATCGCGTAGGCGGCTTCAAGGTCGGCCTGCATGGCCGCTGGCAAGGTCATCGGTTCAAAGCGCATGCGCCAACAGTGGCGGTCCGGCCAGCGGCTGGCAAGCGGGTGCTGATGGCGGTTTTTTGACCACCCATCGCAAAGGCACGCCGCACGGCGCGCGCACCGGCTTATCCACAGGTTTGCCCATGGCTGGTCCACACCACCTGTGGATGGGCGATCGCGCCGACGGACGGCACCCCGGCCGCCCGGCGCAGGCCTAGACTGGGGTCGGCAACGACCGTCCCCGCGAGGTGAGCGACATGTCCGCCTGGAGAATGCTGTGTGTGCTGGCCCTGCTGTCGGCGCTGCCAGCGCTGCCGGCCGCCGCCGCTGCCCCGGCCCCGGTGCCCGCACCGTGGACCGCCGTGCCCCCGCCCACGCCCGAACAGATCCTGGCGATACCGCCTGGGATGCAGGCACTGCTCAAAGAGCGGGTGATCGCCCCGGTCTACTCGCGCGAGCAACGCCTGCAGCGGCTGGTGCACATGATCTTCGACGAGGACGGCATGCACCTGTCCTACGACCCGTATGCCACCCAGACGCTGACCGAGACCTGGCAGAACCGGCGTGCCAACTGCCTGTCCTTCACCTTGATGTTCGTGACGCTGGCGCGCGCGGCCGGCATCGATGCGCGCGTGCAGGAGGTGGCCCAGGTAGTTACCTGGTATGAAGACCAGGGCGCCATCTACAACATCGGGCACGTCAACGCCGGGGTGAACCTGGACGGCCGCATCGCCCTGGTGGACCTGGATCGCAACGTGCTCTACGACCGCTACGGCCCGCAGCAGATCGAGCAGCCGCGTGCCCTGGCGCACTTCTACAACAACCGCGGCGCCATGCGCATGAGCGAGGGCGACCTGGTGCAGGCACGCGCCTACTTCCAGGCCGCGCTGGCGCAGGACCCGGCCTTCGTGGCGGGCTGGAACAACCTTGGCGTGCTGGATGCCCGCAGCGGCAACCTGGCCGATGCCGAGCGCGATTACCGCACCGCGCTGCGGATCAAGCCACGCAATGCCGCCAGCCTGACCAACGCCACCGCGCTGTACCGCCGGCTGGGCGACACCCGCCAGGCCGGGCTGCTGGCCAAACGCCTGCAGCAGGTGCAGCGCAGCGATCCGTTCGTGCAGTTCCGCCTCGGCAACGAGGCCGAGCAGCGCCACGATTACGCCGACGCGATCCGCGCCTACCGACGCGCGATCAGCCTGTACGGCACCGCGCACCAGTTCCATTTCGGGCTGGCCCGCGCCTATTTCCTGGCCGGCGACAACCGGCGCGCCTCGGTGGAAATGTCCAAGGCGCGCGACCTGGCCGGGACCAACGCCGATTTTCTCAAGGCACAGTACCAGGCCAAGCTGGACACCCTGCACCGCCTGCGGCAGGGCACCGCGGCGGTCAACTGAGGCCGGCTCAGGCCTTCTTGAGGAAGCAGGTCTTCAACACCAGGCCCTTGATCTTGTCCGAGTTGCCTTCGATATGCTCGGCGTCGTCCTCGACCAGGCGGATGTTGCGGATCACCGTGCCCTGCTTGAGCGGGATGGAGGAGCCTTTCACCTTCAGGTCCTTGATCACGGTGACGGTGTCGCCCCCGGCCAGCACGTTGCCGTTGCTGTCGCGCACCACCACGCCGCCGGTGCTGGCCTCGGCGGCGGTCCACTCATGCCCGCAGTCGGCGCAGATCCACAGCGCGCCATCGGCGTAGGTGTTTTCCAGGGTGCATTGCGGGCAGGCGGGAGCGGTCGACATGGTGAAGCCTTCGGAAACTGAACAACCCCCATTGTAACCGCCCGCCTTCCGGCCCTTGCACCGCTGGCCCGCTTGCCGCACAGTGCGCGCCCCCTGACCTCCGGCCCGGCCCCGCATGAAAATCGGCATCGACTTTGGTACCAGCAACTCCGCCGCCGCCGCGGTGGTGGACGGGAGGGTCGTGCCGATCCAGTTCGGCCAGGCCGAGCAGTTCCGCACCACGGTGTATTTCCCGGAAGTGATGCGCGACCCGAACGACTTCGAGCTGACCCCGGCGCTGGAACATGAGCTGGCCCGGCTGATCGACGCCGCCGCCCGCGATGCACGTGCGGCCGGCCAGGAGCGCGCCCACGACGCGCTGCGCCGCGAAGCGCTGCGCGTGGTGCGCCGGCAGTGGATGGAAGAGCAGATGCGCGCGCCGCTGACCTCGACCAAACTGCTGCAGAACGCGGTGTATGGCGATGAGGCGCTGGAAGCCTATTTCGAAGAGAACGAGGGCAACCTGGTGCAGAGCCCGAAGTCGATGCTGGGCTACAACCTGCATCCGCGCGCGCGCCAGACCATTACCGGTATTGCCACGCACATCCTGGAACACATCCGCCTGACCGCCTCGCGCCAGCTGGACAGTCCGGTGCGCACGGCCACGCTGGGGCGTCCGGTGCAGTTCCGCAGTTCGATCGGCGCGGCCGGCAACGACCAGGCGCTGGAGATCCTGCACAGCGCGGCGATCGCGGCGGGCTTCGACGATGTGGATTTCCTGGAGGAGCCGGCCGCGGCGGCGATGCACTACCACGCCGAGAGCACGGAGGAGCACGAGGCCATCGTGGTGGACATCGGCGGCGGTACGACCGATATCGCGCATGCGCGGGTGGGTGGGCAGCACGCGCCGAAGATCCACCGCGCGTGGGGTATCGCGCGCGGCGGTACGGATATCGATCTGGCGTTGAGCCTGGGCGCGTACATGCCATTGTTCGGCCGTGGCGTGAGTCGGGTGCCGGCGCACCATTACGTGGAAGCGGCGATGGTGCAGGACATGACGCGCCAGCGCGATTTCCGCCAGCACACCTATCGCGACGCCGAAGCCCCGTGGGGAAAGCGGCTGCAGGCGCTGCAGGACACGGGCAACACGGCGCGGCTGTACCGCGAGGTGGAACACTGCAAAATCGCGCTGAGCAGTGCGGTGGCGCATGAGAGCGCACTGGATTTCATCGAGCGCGGGATGGCGGTGCAGGTGGAACGGGCGCGGCTGGAAGCGGCGGCGGGCAACTACCTGGCCGAGCTGACGACGCTGCTGGAGCAGGTGCGTGCGGACATCGGCCACGACCCGGCTGCGGTGTTCCTGACCGGCGGGATGTCGCGCGCGGGGTATCTGCAGGACGCCGTGGCGGCAGCCTTTCCGGGTTCGACACTGATCCGCGGCAACCCGTCCTTCGGCGTCGTCCACGGATTGGCATGGGCTGCTGCGGAACAGCGGTGAATCTACGGCGGGGTTCACGGTCTTCTGGTTTGGGTCGGGGTGGGTGAGGTTGCGGGGCACGCTGCAAGTACATCCCTGTAAGCTCCGCCACCGCATCCATGCGGTGGAGGGCCCCGCAACCTCACCCACCCCGCCCCTCGACAGTTGGCCGGTGCGCATGCAAAAAGCACCGCAGCTTTTTTTGGGGGGAAGGATGCCGAGCGTAGCTCGGCACTTTCGAAGCAACGGCCACTGCCACTGCCACTGCAACAGCAAAGGCCACTGCAAAGGCCACTGCAAAGGCCGAAGCAACGGCGAAAGCAGCAGCCAAAGCAGCAGCCAAAGCAGCAGCTACAGGCGCTGTCGCTCTCGCGGCCTTTGCCCACTGCCACACCCATCCATACATCCAAACTTAAGCCGCAGCCGCAGCCTCAGACAGTGCTGCCGATCAATCCGCGTGCCCGTCCCCCCTGCCAAACCGGCTTATCTGCCGTTGCTCCGGCTATCCCCTTGCGCACCGACCCTGTGTGCAGGTGCGTCGTGTGTGGGTTGGCAGGGCCCTCCACCGCATGGATGCGGTGGCGGAGCTTACATGGGTGAGCGCGCATTGCTTGCGAGGCACTGCCTCGCATGCGCGCGAACGCACAGCCGCCAGCGGCTGGGCCGGGCCGCGGAGCGGGACTTGCAGCGTGCCCTGCCCAGCCACACACGACGCGCCCCACCCAGGACCCCGCAGCCCAAGGCTTTCGGCTTCGGCTCCAGCTTTGGACTTGGACTTGGACGTGGCTCCGGACGTTGCCCTTCGCTCTTGAATTCCACCCCTCCCACCCCCATCAAAGGGAAGGCAAGGAAGGCTGAAAGCCAGGTCCCGCAAGGGTTTCGCCCCAGCAGCCACGCGCATTAACAAAACGTTACGCCAAAAGCGCTATCATCTTTCGGCGTCAATGCGCAATGCGCACGTCGTCTCGGGCCTGGTACAGGCCACCGTCCTCCTCGATGCTGCCGCCCTGGACATGTCCCGGGCGCCGGGATCGCTTTTACGCTGTGATCCGGCTCGTTCCCAGCATGTAGCGCCCTGAGCCGCCAAGAGATATCCGATTGGGCGAACGCCTGGTTGTACCAGCCCCAGTTACCGCTGCCGAACCCGACCCCATCGACTGCCGCCGTTGTGACGCGGTCTGTTGCCGGATGTCGGTGACCGTCATGCCCGACGACAACGTACCCAGCTACCTCCTGGATACCGATGAAGCCGGCCGCACCGTCATGGCGCGCAACGACGAAGGCTGGTGCGCCGCCATCGACCCCTATCACCTGCGCTGCACCATCTACTCGCAGCGTCCCGCCATCTGCCGCCAGTTTGACATGGGCGGCGATGACTGCCGCCTTGTGCGGCAGGACTACCGTCGACAACAGCACGATCTGTCGACGCTTTTTCCCTCGTTCCAACCATGACAGGAGCATCCATGGCTCGTACGCCAAAGACCTCCCCCAAGGCAGGCAACACCGTTCGCGTCGACCGTAAGCAGGGTTCCAGCACGGCCGTCAACAGCACCAGCATCGCAGCCGACCTGGCCGCGTTCCGCAAGGGCGGTGGCAAGATCGAAGTGCTTGGCAACACCCTGGCACTGAAGAAAACCGGCTGACCTGCAGCCGTCCGCACCGGCCCCGTGCCGGTGCGGAGGCCGCACTCAACGCCCGCCCAGGCCCACCCGCACGCTGCCCGAATGGGCATTGATCGCGATATCGCCATCGCCGCCTCCCAGTTTTGCATCCAGCGTCCGGCCCGGCCCGTACCGCGGCCGCTCCACCGTGCCCGAATCGGACTGGATATCGCCACTGAACGTCTTCACGCTCAGCTGTGCCGACACCGACCGCGGCAACTGCAGCCCGATTGACCCGCTCACCGTCTGCAACGTCACCTTGCCGCCCGGCGCCAACCCTGCGGCCGCCACGGTCAGGCTGCCCGATACCGCTTCCGCCGACAGCCGCTGCACCCGGCCCGCGTCCACCCGGATGCTGCCCGACACCGTCTCCAGCGCCACCTCGCCCGACGCACCGCCGCCGGCCTGGATCGCACCGCTGACCGCCCGCAGGTCCAGCCGCGGCGTCTGCACCTGCGAACGGATCGCGCCGCTCACCGTGGTCAGCGCCGTCTCGCCGCTGCGCCCGGCCGCCGAAATGGCCCCGCTCACCGCATTGGCCTGCAACCGTCGCACGTCCACGTCGGCCACCTCGATGTCCGCGCTCACCGTGCCCAGCTGCACCTCCACCGCACGCGGCACCCGCAGTTCCAGCGTCGCGCCTCCGTTGCTCCGGCCGCGCGGATAGACCACCTCCCAGCGCACCCGGTTGGCGCTGCGGTCCTGCTTGAGCGTCAGCCCGTCGGCCATCGAACCGCTCAACGCCACTTCGTTGCGGTCCCACCCGCGCACACTGACCTTGCCGGCGATGTTGCTCACTTCCACGCGACCGCCCGCTCCCAGCGGGGCGCGCTCATCCACACGGGTGGCCGCCTGCGCCGCCAACGGCAGCAGCAGGGCCAGGGCTGCGATCAGACGCAATGAATGGTGCATGGTGGTGTCTCCTTCAGGATGGCAGGCCAGCGGCCATCACGGCCTGCTGGGTAAGTTCAAGGCGCAGCGCGTAGGTGCGCTGCAATTGCCCGAGCAGAACGCGCGAGCGGGGGTTTTCACTGAGGGCGGCGCGGATGTGGTCGGCACTGCTGTCCAGCTCGCGCAGCGCCGGCTGCCATTCGCCGCCCACCTGGGCGGTTGGCAGGGTCGCCATCGCCTGTTGGTACTCGGCCGCCATCGCCTCGGCCTGGCGCTGTACCAGCGTCGGCGGCGGGGTCTGCGGCACCGGCGTTGGCACCACCATCAGCAGGCCCAGTGCGGCCGCCATGCCCAGGCCAATGCGCAGCGGCCAGCGCCGGCGCCGGGTCCATCCGGTCACCGTTGCCGGTGTCGGCACAGGCGCGGGCATCGGCATGGCCGGCAGCTGCGCGGCAATGCCCTGCCACACCCGTGCCGGCGGCAGCCGCTCGGCCGGCAGCGCGCGCAACCGCGCCTGCAGCGCATCGGCGTCGTCGTGGTGGTTCATGTCGTTCATGCGGTTTCTCCCAGGCGTGCGCGCAACAGTCCGCGTGCACGGTGCAACTGCGCCTTCGAACTGCCCACAGCCATCTGCAGCTGTTCGGCGATCTCGTGGTGTTTCCAGCCTTCTATGTCATGCAGCACCAGCACCGCACGGGCGCGCGGCGGCAGGGTTTCCAGCGCGCGCTCCAGGTCCAGCGTGGTGCTCGCACACCGGTCCACTGCCACCAGCGTGGCCAGGCTGTCGTGCCCTTCCTCGCCGGCATCGGTCAGCTGCCAGTGCGCGCTGGCGCGCAGCTCCATCAGCGCCGCGTTCACCCCCAGCCGGTGCAGCCAGGTGGCCAGGCTGCTGTCGAAGCGGAACCCCGGCAACGCCTTCCATGCCTGCAGGAACGCGTCCTGCAGGGCGTCCTCGGCGCGTGCGGCGTGGCCGCCACACAACCGCCAGAGCACCGCGTAGATGCGCGGCGAATGGCGTCGGTAGATCTGTTCGTAGGCGGCCATGTTGCCCGCCACCGCGGCGCGGACCAGGGCGTGGTCGTCGGCGGGGTCGGCCTCGGTCGGGGCACGGGATGCAGGCATGGTGGCGTTGAGCATATCCGTTGGATGCGGGGTCCACCGAAAAGGTTTAAACCGGTTGCCGCGATGTTCGTGGGCGCCGGTTCTAAACCTTTTGGCCGCCGCCGGCATCCAAGCCTGCGTACCCCACGGGCCATCGCCAAGGAATCGCCATGTCCACCAGTTGCCTTGTTCTGTTGCTGTCGCTGGCCAGCAGCTGCACCCTTCCCTGGAGTCCGGTGACTGTCCGCCTGTCGGTGTCCCCGCAACCGGACCTGTGCGTGCAATATGCCGCGCATGACCCGGTCTGTGCCTCGGTACTGATCGCACGGCTGGCATCGCAGCCCGTGGTTTGAACGAGGGCGGCGGTCGTCGGCGCGCAGCCGCATTAAGATAGGGGCTCGACGCACTATCGCTGCAAGGATCCACGCTGCACATGAAAGACCATCTGCCTACCTGGACCCACGAGTGGCTGCATTATGGGGTCCCTGCCCTGCAGATCCTGCTGACCCTGCTGGCCGCCTGGCTGCTGCGCCTGATCGCACGGCGCCTGATCCGCCGCATCGGCGAGCACTACACGCTGCCACCGGAAATGATCATGGGTGCACGCCGCGTGTTCACCTTCGTGGTGTATTTCACGGTGCTGCTGGTGATCCTCAACATCGTCGGCGTATCGGCCACGGTGCTCTGGACCGCTTTCACCGGCTTTGCCGCCGTGGGTGCGGTGGCGTTCTTCGCCGCATGGAGCGTGTTGTCCAACATCTTCTGCACGCTGCTGATCTTCACCACGCGGCCGTTCCGCCTGCACGACTACATCGAGCTGCTGGAGAACGGCGAGAAGCCGGGGTTGAAGGGCCGCGTGATCGACGTGAACCTGATCTACACCACGCTGCAGGAAACCGACGGCCACCACGAAGGGACCGTGCTGCAGATTCCCAACAACATGTTCTTCCAGCGCACCGTGCGCCGCTGGCGTGACCCGTCGCAGGCCCCGGGCGGCATCCAGGGCGACGGTTGAACAACGGCGGCGCGGCCCCGGCGCGCCGCGCAGGGATCAGCGCAGCTGGCTGTCCTTGCTGCCACGGCGGTTGTAGCCGCCGCTCTCGTGCTGGGCCGCGTCGTCTTCTTCCTGGCAGCGCACACACAACCGCACGCCGGGCACGGCCTTTCGTCGCGCTTCGGGAATCGGCGCGTCACAGTGTTCGCAGTGGGTCAGCCCGGGGCCCTGCTTGAGCTGCGCGCGGGCGCGCTGGATGGCGTCGTCAACGGTGGCGTCGATCTGGTCCTGCACCGCGCCGTCGCCTGCCCAACCTGTCGCCATGATGTGTCTCCCATGCCGGTGTCAGGCCACCAGCATAGACCTTGCCCCGCGGGCGCAGCCGACGTGCGGCTGAACGCGGCCAGCGCCGCGTGAATGCTTCAGCCGTGGGTCACCAGACCAGGTCGTCGGGCACCTGGAACTGGGCGTAGTAGGCATCGTCGTCGGCGTTGCCGGTGCTCGGTTCGGCGCTGGGCTGGGCGTTGTCGAGCACGATGGCGCTGGCATCGCGTTCGCGCACCTTGTCAGCCGCCGCGCGCGGCAGCAGTTCGAAGCCTTCGCCGTGGCGGGCGATGACCAGCGCGCCGGACGCCAGCTGCCTGCGCAGGGGGGCGTTGACCAGCAGCGTGCGGATCACGGTGCCGTCGTTGAAGCGATACTCGCTGTCGCCGTCACGTTTGACCTTGTTGGTCTCGATGATCTGCCGGATCTGCGCCTGCAGTTCCTGCGCACGTGCCTTCTCCTTGCGCTCGGCCTCCAGGGCACGATCGCGTTCAGCTTTCTCGGCACGCAGCCGGTCCGCCTCGCGCTGGCTTTCGCTGGGCGCAACGGGGGCCTTGCCGTGACGGGCCTTGACCTGTTCACGCGCGGCCTGTGAGACCTGGGACTTTTTGACCAGCCCGGCCTTGAGCAGCTGCTCCTGCAGGGGATTTGCCTTCGCCATACGCTTGCATCTGTTGTTGCGGGATTCCGGAGGCCATCATACTGGTCTGTCCGCCCAGCCCCAACCGTCGTCCATGACCGCCCTGAAGTACCTAGCCGGTTACCCCGAGGCCCTGCAGCAGCAGGTGCGCGAGCTGATCGCGGGCGATCGCCTGGGGCCGTGGCTGGAGCGGCGCTATGCGGACCTGCACACGGTGCGCAACGATCGGCAGCTGTACGACTACACGCAGGGGCTGAAGGAGCGTTATCTGCGGCAGTCGGCGCCGTTGTCCAAGGTGGTCTACGACAGCAAACTGCAGGTGTTGAAGCATGCGCTGGGGACGCACACGACGGTGTCACGGGTGCAGGGCAGCCGGCTGAAGGCGAGCCGCGAGATCCGGATCGCAACGGTGTTCCGCGAGGCGCCAGCGCCGTTCCTGAAGATGATCGTGGTGCACGAGCTGGCGCACCTGAAGGAGTCGGACCACAACAAGGCCTTCTACCAGCTGTGCACGCACATGGAGGCGGATTACCACCAGCTGGAATTCGATCTGCGCCTGTACCTGACCCACCTGGAACGCCCCACCCGCTGACCGCCCAACGCGGTAGTGCCGCCCGCTGGCCGGCTGTCAGGTAGTGCCGGCCGCTGGCCGGCTCCTCGCGAAGCCAAAGCGGAGCCGAAGCAACAGCAACAGCAACCGCAACCGCAACGGCTTCTGGCGCAACGATCGCTGGATTGGGCGGGGGTGTGTGGGCCCGCGGGACACGCTGCAAGTCCCGCTCCGCGGCCCGGCCCAGCCGCTGGCGGCTGTGCGTTCGGGCGCATGCGAGGCGGTGCCTCGCAAGCAATGCGCCCTCACCCATGTAAGCTCCGTCGCCGCATCCATGCGGCTCAGGGTCCCGCGAACCCACACACCCCCACCCCAGACAGACCACCGGTGGCCTATGAAGAGTCAGAAGCGGGGGCAAGGGCGAGCGAAGCGCAAAGCCAAAGCCAAAGCCAGGGCCAGGGCCAGGGCCAAAGCCCAAGATTCGATTTGAATGTTAATTTCAATTCAATTTTCAAATTAATTCATATCAAGAATTAAATTTTAATATTTGAATTTTAATAATTGAATTTAGAAAATTAAATTCAAATCAGCTTTCAGCCTCAGCCGTCAAGCCGAGCCCCCACACACCAATTCGCCTCCCTGCAAAAAAAGCCGCCCCTCGCCACTCGCCGTTGCCTCCCCCAAAGGCCACCAGCCAACTGTCGGGGCTGGGGGTGGGTGGGTTGGCGGGACCGTTGGGCGCCATGGATGGCGCCCACGAGCCTCCAGGGATGGATTTACGGCGTGT